>JAJFGM010000594.1 GCA_021776145.1 Kiloniellaceae bacterium
CCGCGCTGGCGCGCCTGTTCAGGTTGCAGCCGCTGCGGCCATGAAATCTCGCCTTGCTGCTTGCAATCCCAAGCTTGTTGCGGTGGCCCACGGTGAAGCCAGGGTTATGAATACCCTTGGGCGCCGGCGCTCAGGGAGGCGGCGGCGACAGATCCCCGAGATTGTCTCGCAAATGACTCGCCAATCGGATTGCCAAGGCGACAATTGTGAGTGTGGGATGCGCTTGACCGCAGGTAGGAAAGACGGAACTGCCCGCGATGAATAGGTTCGCAACCCCATTGACTCGACAGTTCTTGTTGACGACGCCTTCCGACGCCTTCAGAGCCATGCGCGTCGTACCGATGTGATGGCCGAGTGTCGCGCGACACTCGCGAATGTGCGCCCTCGGATCCTCCCGCTCAAAATTCAGCGTTCCAATATCCTCGCGCTCGAGTTCTTCTCCAATCAGCAGGTGCGAACGGTATACGCTCTCGACATCGAGCTCGCTGACACGGAAGTCGATATGCAGACGCGGTACACCGAACTCGTCGCGTTCGTTTTTCAGGAGCACCCTACTGTCTGGGTTGGGCGCTTGCTCGGAATGGAAGTACAAATAATAGGTGTTGTTCTTGGGCTTGACGGTAATTGATGGCAGGCGGCGGTCCTGGAGAAATCTCTGGCGGCTGAATTTTGGCAGATAGGTCATAAACTCGGGCGACCCCAAGAGGATGTTCCGCAGGTGCTTTCCGTAAAGCGCGTACTTTCCCTTGCCTATGGAGCTCATGCCTAAGGATCCCGTGGCGGCTCGTTGCAGGGCGCGTTTCGCGAGAAAGGCGAGCGATAGGACGGCATTGCCGTGTTCCGGGTCACCGATGAGAGGACGGTCAAGAAGCCCATACATGTTGAGGAGCCCCAGGCGACGCTGCGCGTCCTCGGAAATCCATAGTCGGCGGCGGCAGTAGATGCCCTGTTCATCGGTCTCGTAGCCGAACACGACCTGACACCCGGGTTTCAATCTAAGGCGGGATATCACGCCGTTGAGATGGCACATGTATCCTCGCCCAAGCCATCCAGATGAGTTTCCCAGGCCCGCAGCATGAACTTTGTTGGAGGTGAGCAGGAGGCGCGTGTTCTCCAGTCCGCCTCCGGCCAGCACGATTGCGCGGGCGGTCACCCGCCTTTCGTTATCTCGTGCGGTCTTGATCATGACTTCCGATACCGCGCCGCCATCCGATGATACTGATATTTCGGTTGCGACGGCGTTCAACAAAACCTTGATCGTCTTGCTGGTTTCGAGGTTTCCGCGATAAGCCTTGCCGAAATTCGTCGGCGGGCTCCATCTCTCGAGGGTCGTCGTCGTCAAGTCCCGGTCGTCAAAACCCGCAAACATATCGGGGGACGTGTCCGGCAGCACGCCCGCGCGACCATAGGCAAAAGGTCCGCACTCGCAATAGTCCTGGGCACGCTGGTAGAAGGGATCCAAGTCGGCGCGGGTCAGGGGCCAGCCGCTGTAGGGAACGAAATCGCGTTGGGCAAAATCAAGACCGTCCAGAGGCATGCAGCGCCCGCCCCAAAGCGACGTGGTCCCGCCAAGCTGTCGGTAGCGGTCTTTATCGGGCGGCATATGTCGGTCGGGGTCGTTCACCGTCCCGACGTAGAGACGCTGGCTCTTGCCGCTTCGGTTCAGTCCACCAGCCTCCAACAGAAGGACCGAGACCGAAGCCTTGGCGAGTTCCAAGGCAAGTGCGATGCCGGCGGCGCCCGCACCGACGATGCAAACGTCGGCCGAAAGGCCTTCGCCCGCGGGCAGCCTTCGCGCGTCGACGATCATGACCCGAACTCCAGGGCCAGGGGTCGCAACTTCGACAAGGCTTCCACTTCCATTTCAGAGAGCGCGGTGCTTTCGAGCGCGGCGATGTTGCTTTTGAGATGACGCCGGCACGACATGCCGACAACGATGACACCGACGGCCGGTTGCCGCTGAACCCATTTTAAGGCCATTTCCGCGGGTGTGCGTCGGCCTTCGGTTGTGTCCACCACGCGCTTGACCGCGGGGTTCTTGAGAATTACGCCGCCGCCGAAGACCTCGCGGGCGATTATGCCGACATCTTGTTCCATGGCTTGTCGTAGGAAATCATCAGCATCGGCGCCGGCGCATAGATTGAAATCGAGCTGGAGACAGGAAACGCCCTCGACCCGCAAACTCAGGCGCGCCTCCTGCAGCGCGCGACAAGAGATTCCGTAGTGGCGCAGGATGCCGTTTTGCCGCAGCCGTTCCAGCATGCCAAACAACTCGCCCTGCTCGAGTACTTCGGGCGGCGGGTTATGCAGGAGAAAAAGATCGATGTAGTCGGTTTTCAGGCGGCGCAGGCTTCCCTCGATACGTCTGCGAATATAGGCGGGATCGAAGCATTGGCGTTCGCTGCTTTTGCGCAGCCTCACGGCAGTGTCGCGGCCCCGTCCCCAGGAACGCATCAGGGGGTTGACGAAGGGTTTGAGCAAACGCAGGGCTAATTGCGGCGTGCCGAGCGTGAGTCCAGCCTTTGTGCAGATGATCGCATCTTCGCGCCGCCCGCAGACGATTTCGCCGAGCAGACGTTCGCTATCGCCCTGGCCGTAAATATCGGCCGTATCGAAGAAATTTACCGATTGCTCCAAGGCCGCCCGTAGCGTGGCAGTGACTTCCCGGCGCGGGTAAGTCGTCGACATCGAGGCAATCTGGGCACAGCCAAACCCAAGAACGGACGCTTTCAGTTCTGTCTTGCCGAGTCTTCGATACTCCAAGGCGAACCCCTCATGGAACGCGCGACCTTCGCTAAACGGCGGCGCCCCAAACATCGCTTTTGCCAACAATATCAAGGAGATTCGGTGTGACTGAAAAAGCCACCGCGCACCAGGTCATCCTCCGGGCGACTTTGGCACGGCAACAACCTCTGTGTAAACGGCTTCGGTTTTTTGGGCGATTTCGCTCCAGGAGTGGCGCTCGGCCGACTGCCTCGCGCCGCATTGCAAGCGAGCCCGAAGCCCATCGTCCTCTAGCACCCGCGCAACGGCGGCGGCGAGCGACGGCGCGTCTTTCGGTGGAACAAGAAACCCGTTCTCGCCAGTTACGACGATCTCATCAAAGCCCGCGACGGTCGTCGCGACAATAGGCTTCCCATAACCGAGCGCTGACGCGATGACGCCGCTGTTCCAGCCTGCTTCGTACGGTAGGACGACAACGTCGGTTCTCTCGAAGAAGCCGGCCATTTCAGCAAAGGAAACATATTCGGGGCGAATGTCGACATGATCCTGGAGTCCCAGGCGTTGAACCTCGTCGAGATAAGGCGCGATGTCCATCAGCGGCTTGCCGACGATGCTCAGGTGGGCCTGCGGAACCCGTTCCAGGATCTGGGGAAAGGCCTGGATCAAGGTTCCGATGCCCTTTCGCGGTTCGATCAGTCCAAAGCACAGGATGGACTTTCGGTCGGCGGGGATGCCGGGCGGCACGCTGGCCAGATCCGTGCGCAAGAAGGCTGTGAGATCGGGGATCGGCAGAATGGTCAGTGCGTGCGGATCTGCGCCGAGCCGATCAACGACGTCGGAGAGGTTCGTCCGTGCGCTTAGGAAGACATGCTGCATTTTTTGATAGAACAGCCGCAGGGCTCTGAGATGGTAGCCGCGCAGTTTGTTGGGTAAGACGTCGTGCGGCGAATAGACGAAACGCGCGCTGGTCGCCGCACGCAGTCCGCACCAGAACGCCAGATAGAGCGCAGGATGTTGTGCTCCCTGTAAATGGACGACCTGCGGGCGGAAGGCCAAGATGAACCGCAGAAATTGCAGAAGCCGGATTGGTCTGGGACGATAGCGGTCGAAGACTTCCATCGCCCGGTAGTGCCTCGGGAAGTCCTTGAGTTCGAAGTCCAAGCCTGTTGCCAGCGCCACCTCGTGCCCGCGGTCCCCTAGCGCATTTGCCAAATTGTGGGTATATTGCAGGGTCCCGGCTCGTGGAGCCGGGGCAATAAAAAGGATCCTCATCGGCGGGCGGCGCCGGATTTCTGAGCCGAGCTGAGCCTGCTCGTGCTTAGGGGTTCCGACACTGTGTTCCACGAACCGAGGGTTTCGGTGACGTGATCCCTTCGTTCCGTTGCGTCGCTCATTTTACCCGGTTCCCGATCCCCTAGGTCGCAGTCGTAGCACTCGTGAAACAAGCGCTCTCAATTCTGGTTGCCGCGACGATCACGGTCATCGCCCTGGCTTACGCGTTGTGGGATGTAGACGTCAATGGGCTACTTGAGCTTTTCTCCGGCGCCCGCTATTGGGTCTTTTTGCCTTTCCTGGCCACGCTCGCGCTTCACTATTTTCTGAAGGCCCAGCGTTGGACTCTCATCCTCCACCCGCTCGGTGAATTCACCTCAAGGCAGGTCTTTCCCGCCATGTTGATCGGATTTGCCGGCAACAACGTGCTGCCGGCGCACCTAGGAGAGATTATTCGGACCGTTGTCTTTGCCCGGCAATTTAAGCAACCCGTCGTCGGCGTTTTCGTATCCCAGTTTCTGGAGCGTATTTTCGATGTCCTTGCCATCCTGCTGCTCTATTTCTGCGCCGCCACGCTTGTAGACGACATGCCGCGGGCGTTGCAGGTCAGCGCCTGGATCGCTGCTGCGGGCATGGCCGTTGGCTGTGCCGCGATCTTTGCGGTCGCCATGCGACCCGCCGCTGTTATCGCGATTTGGGATCGATTGACGCCTTGGTTGCCGGCAACTTTGCGCGGCCGCGGTCGGGGCATGCTCGAACATGCAATTCTCGCCATATCGGGCGTCCGCCCCTACCACAAGGTCGCCCTCGCTTTCGGTAACTCCCTGCTGCAATGGGGGCTGATGGGTTTCAATGTTTGGTTGGCGCTCTTTGCCTTCGGTACCAGTGTTTCGGCTCCCGTAAGCTTGATCGTTCTGGCGGTGCTGGTTCTCGCGGTCACGATCCCGAGCGCTCCGGGATACGTAGGCGCAATCCAGGCCGCGTTCGTTTTCGCCCTCAGCCCCTTTGGCGTCGCGAACGAAACGGCTTTTGCGGCGAGCGTGTTTTTCCTCGTGGCGCACTGGGTTCCGGTGACCGCCGTCGGCGCGCTTTGCTTTCTCACATTGGGCCTCAAGGCCGCCGCATTGCGCCGCGGCGTGGAAGATGCAGAAAAAGAACTCACCACGCCCTGACCACGCTCGACGCAAAGGGCCGACGCCTTGCCGACCAAGGGGTGCGGCAGGTTTACGATTCCCAGACCTTCCAGGGTGCCCGATCTTCTTCCCATAAGGCCTGCAATTCCTGTCGGTCGCGCAGGGTATCCATGGGGCGCCAAAATCCGCCGTGCTGGTAGGCCATCAGCTGCCCATCCGCCGCGATTCTCTCGAGCGGCTTGCGTTCGAGTGGCACGGTCTCGTCATCGAGATAATCGAACACCGTCGGCTCAAAAACAAAAAAACCGCCGTTGATCCAGCCAAACTCCGTCAGTGGTTTTTCGGAGAAAGAGCGCACTTGGTTGCCGTCTATTCCCAGGGCGCCAAACCGGGCTGGGGGTCGTACGGCCGTCACGGTCGCAAGGCGACCATGCGATTTATGAAATTCCAGTAATTTGCCGATATCCACGTCGGCGACGCCGTCTCCATAGGTCAGCATGAAGATTTCATTGCCAATCCACTGCTTCAGCCGCATCACCCGGCCCGCCGTGGCGGTATCCAGGCCGGTGTCGATCACGCCGACGCGCCAAGCGATGGATCCTTCGTTCAAAAGCTCGCGGGAACCGTTCGCTAGGTTTACAATGTAGTCGTTGTTATGTAGATAAAAGTTATTGAAGTAGGCCTTGATCATTTCTCCTTTGTAACCGCCAGCCACC
Organism: Kiloniellaceae bacterium; assembly: GCA_021776145.1. Lineage (GTDB taxonomy): Bacteria > Pseudomonadota > Alphaproteobacteria > Kiloniellales > Kiloniellaceae > JAJFGM01. Next base: position 5,846 of record JAJFGM010000594.1, read on the forward strand.
AAAAAATCGTCGTGTCCGTAGTGAGCATAAGTATGCATGATGTGCCAGAGAATTGGCTTGTCGCCAATTTCCACCATTGGTTTCGGACGGGTGCCCGTTTCTTCGGCCAACCGCGTTCCCCGTCCGCCAGCTAGAATAACAACCTTCACCGTTAAACACCCCTATTTCCGATACAATCCGGCATTCTAGACTCAGTTTGGCTGTAATTGCTACGCGGTGTTTTGTGAAAATTTTCAGTAGACTTATGGTAAAAAACCATAGTTAAGATGTCTTATTCATATCGCTGAAATTAACTCGTTCGCGTTCGATAACCAAAGGCCTTCCTCGAACTTGATTGAATATGACGAGAATATACTCGCCTATCAAACCCAGGAACAACAGCTGAACGCCAGACAGAAATGACAGTGCAACTATGACAGTTGGAATTCCGCGAGGAACGAGTCCGGGAAATACGACCAACACAAAAAAATTCAATATGGCGAACAGTATGCTAATAGCGGCCATAGTGATGCCAAGAATGAAAGCCAAACGCATCGGGATTGAACTGTAAGAGATCAATCCAGTGAGTCCTTGCTCGATAAGATGGCGCAAGTAATTCTTCGATTGCCCTTTTTCCCGCGCTTTCCAGGTATAGGGCACCCCTACCGATCTGAAACCGCAATCGAACGTCATCATGCGCATGAAGGGTTGGGCGTCGTGAAAGAGTTTCATCGACTCGATTACTTTGCGGTCCACCAGCTGGAAGTCGCCCACGTTCGGTGGGTACTCGACATAGGATAAGCGGCTGATAATCCTGTAGTAAATACCCCGCAGCGTTCGCATAATGAAGCCCTCCTCACGCTGCGCCCGAATGCCAAAGACGATCTCATAGCCCTGTTCCCAGAGCTTGACAAATTCCGGTAAGCGGTCGGGAGGGTCCTGCATATCTGCCGGCATCAGCAGTAAAACGGCATCCCCGGTTGAATTTATGACGCCATTAAAATTGTTATTGAAAATACCGAAATTGCGGCTATTGATGATAATTTTGACCGAGGAGTCCCGAGACGCGATCTGCTTGAGAATCTCAACTGTTCGGTCGGAGGAGCTGTTGTCGCAGAATATATGCTCCCTCTCATAATCTTCGAGCTCGGAATCGAAGATGCTGCGGACGGCTTCGTAGCAATCCTCGATCGATTCTTCTTCATTGAAGCAGGGAGTGACGACACTGATTGTCTTATTTTTCATACGCGCCCGACATGGTGATGATTAGTGAAAAAATACAACTCGAAATCGCAACATTGTCCACTTCGGTACTTGGACGATCAGATTAGACCCTGACCGCCGGCAAGACGATGTTTCTGGCCAGATACAATAGCGCGATTTGCAGGTTTCTCTCTTCTGCGAACGAAGCTTCGTATCGGCCTTGCTGAACCATTGGCTCACTAGATCAAACCGGTTTATTAGCATTAACCAAATAGTCCAACGGTTCGACTGGATGACACCTTTTCCCGGTGTGCCCACGATTTGATCATTGTGCCGGTATGGCCTCTGTCCCGTCCAGGATTTAAGCGCGGTCTCGACCTTCGAGACCGAATAGGTCACGCTGCTCCCTTTCGTCCGATCACCTACGCCAGCTTGATCACTAGACAAACCCCACCACGCAACGATAGAAGATTTCAGAACCTAAGTTGTTGCAAACATAGTAGGGTGGTGCGTCGACGACCGTCAAGAATGTGCCAGCAATACTATCCCGGGGTGATGTTTTGAGCACAGATCACAAAGAGCCAAAGCGCGAGAATGCCGGCTCTCCTATCCTGGTCGTTGGGGCTGGTGGTTTCATTGGCCGCAATCTGCTGCGCGTACTTCTTCGACAGGGCCGTCATGTCCTGGCCCTGACACGGTCTGGAAATATTGCCTGGCCGGGCGGGCCCCCGCCGCCGGAGGATTTGCGGCGGCTAAAGATCATTGCCGGCGACCTGTCGAGCTCCGAGGAATGGATCGACGCGGTTGCCGAGGCGGCGCCGGCCAAAGCGATCTTTCTCGCCTGGTCGCTGTCGCCGGACGTTTACACCTTGGTCGACGTCAATTTGTCGTCATTGCAGGCCAACCTGCACGGGATCGAAAGAATTTCACAGGTTGGATGCGACCACTTCATCGTTACCGGGACCGGCCTCGAATATGCGCCCAAGCGCGACCTGTTATGCGAAAGCGACGCCATTGCCATCTCGACGCCCTACACGGCCTGCAAGCACGCGCTGCATAGTCTGGCAGCAACCTATCTGGAAAATCAGAACGCCAAACTGACCTGGCTACGCTTGTTCTATCTCTACGGCCCCTACGAGTCGCCGCGCCGCCTGATGCCGTGGATTGTCTCGCGGCTGCTCGAAGATCAGGAAGTGCCGCTCACGGCGGGTCGGCAGGTACACGATTACCTTCATGTCGCTGATGTTGCCGCAGCCATTGACAAAGTGGTCGATAGCGATGCGACAGGAGTCTTCAACATCTGTTCCGGCCAACCGACGTCGGTACGGCAAATAGCGAACTTTATCGGAGCAAAGCTGGAGAAGCCGGAGTTGCTGAAGTTTGGCGCTATCCCGGACCGACAGGCGGACCCTGCCTGGATTGTCGGCGATCCTCGATTGTTCGCCGATCGCTTCGATTGGCAGCCGTCCTACGATCTTGAAAGCGGCCTCGAAGATGCAATTGATTGGTGGATTGGCCTCAGGTAAGGGCCTATAGCACGGCCATGTCGCACCAGGGCGCGGAAGCTCACTGCGGCGCGATCAGTTCCATCTTGGGGACCGCGACGACAAGTTTCGCGCCCCAATCGCCCACGCCCGAAAGCTGTGCACGAATTTCATCTATGAGGTTCCACGCCAGCACCAATATGTAGTCCGGCTTGGTCTCGAATATCTGTTCTGGCGGTACTACCGGTATGTGGTTTCCCGGCAGCAGCAGCGTCTGCTTGGCGGCGCTGCGATCAGCGACGTATTCCAGGTCGCTCGCCGAAACGTCACAAAAGTTCAAAAAGGTCGTGCCCTTTGCCGCGGCGCCATAACCGACGATACTTTTACCCTCCCGCTGCGCCTGTGCCAGAAAAGCGCGGAAGTCGCTCTTGATAATCTCGATTTTGGTCTGGAACCCGGAATAGGTGTTCAGGTCGGCAAGGCCCGCCTCGAGTTCCTTGGCGCGGACCGCCGCCACGCTTGCATCCTCTGCTAACCCGCTCCCGGTCTCATGACTGACAAAGACCCGAAGAGATCCCCCGTGGGTGGACAATTCCTGCACGTCAAAAACACGAAGGCCATGGCGCGCGAAAATCTGCTCGATCGAGAGCAGGGAAAGGTAAGAGTAGTGCTCGTGATAAATAGTATCGAATTGAACCAGCTTAACTATGTTCAGCAAATGCTGAAATTCGAAAGTCGCAACTCCCGTGGGCTTTAGCAGTGTTTTGAAGCCCTCTACGAAATCGTGAATATTGGGTACATGCGCCAGAACATTGTTGGCGACCATGACGTCAGCCGAAAAGCCCGCCGCCAACTTTTGTTTTGCATAAGACTCGCCGAAGAACTCGACGTCGGTTTGAATGCCCGCCTTTATCGCACCCTCTGCGACGTTGGCGGCCGGTTCAACGCCAAGCACCGGGACACCTTTTGCCACGAAGTTCCGCAGCAAATAACCGTCGTTGCTGGCGACTTCAATGACCAGGCTATCCGGCCCAAGGCCAAAACGTTCGTTGACCTGTTCAGCATAGCGGCGAGCATGCTCAAGCCAAGTTGTGGAATAGGAAGAATAGTAAGCGTAGTCGTAATCCGAAAAAAGTTCGGCGGCGGAGATCACCGTATCCAGCTGGACTAGAAAACAATTGCCACACACCTTTGCGCACAGTTTATGGCGATTCTCTGGGTCCTCCCGATCGCTCGCGGGCACAAAGCGGTTGGCCAGGGGTGAGTGGCCCAGGTCCGCAAACTCATGTGCCAAAGGAAAGCCGCAAGAGCGGCATTCAATCAACGTTTCTACGGTGGTCGTGTACTGGCCAGGCATTTTGCTACTTGTAATAACTTCAATCACTCGAATTCTCGGAGAGTAAACACATTGCCAACGGGGCAGCGGATGAACATATCTCGGTGGATCTGGGCAGACAATAATCCCTGGCGCTCCCGCTTTAGACACTTAACAGAAACCATACCCAGGAGGGGGGGGTCAAGCATCACCATGACTGCCAGCCGGCCGGCCGAGCGCCGTCGGAGACGGACTGGAGCCACTCGTCAACGCATTGCGTTTGCAATCCGGACGATATCGCGTTTCAAGGGTGATTGGCTGTTTGAGCGCTACCGGCTATTTCGCTGAGAAACGACAAATCCAGCCCGGGGAAGCTAGTGGCTCGACACAGAGATTATGACGGTTTCATGGAGGCCAATCGACCCTCTGGGTAGGCGCGCTGCGCCGCGCGATGCGGGACACCCATCCTACGCTGCGGCTTTGCCGCAGCTTCGGAGGACAGGTCGGGGCAAGGAGCGCAACGCCCCCAGAGGGACGAGTGGTCCCACCGAAGGCCGCGATCTTTTGCCCGCCTGCGGCCCAGGTACGACGCATGGGGCGGGTTGCTTGTGGTGGTTGGCACCACGGCGCAACCCGCGCCTTGCCGGCGGGCAAAATCTTCGCGGTGAAACTGGCATAATCTCTGTGTCGAGCCACTAGGGCCTGTTGAGATTCAGGTTACGGCCTCGGCGGGGCGGATTTTTGCCAGGGCCGCGTCGCGCGCGGCTTGTGGGGGCCCCACCCCCATCGACGCCACTTGGGGGGGGTCGGCCCAATTGGCCCGCAGCCGCGTCGCTCCCAAATGCGACGCCTCGGGTCGAATATGCTCAGCATGTCCTTCCTTCTCGCTCCGCACTGCGGGCCAATTTGGCCAAGGGACGATCCGGGCCCGAGACCGCAACCTGAACCTCAACAGGCCCTAGGCCTTCTGGGGCGGGTTCAGCACCTTTTCGCACCAGGAGAAGGTTCCCTCGAGGCCCTCGCGAATCGACGTCTTCGGCGCCCAGCCGAGCACCTCTCGGGCCTTGGACCAATCGGCCGCACGATCGACATCTCCTTCCGCTTTGCTAAGATCGCACTTGATCTCTATCTCCTTTCCGGAAATAGCGACGACCATCTCGGCTATTTCGCGGATCGATGTACTGTATTCTGGCCCGATCTGGATCACCCCTGAATTCATACCCTTTTCGACGACCGAGACGAGCGCGTCGACGACGTCATCAACAAACACGAAAGCCCGTCGTTGGGTTCCGGAACCCCAGACGACAAACTCCTCATTCGGGTGATTTATGGCCTTTCGAATGAGGGACGGAATCACTTGCGATTTCTCCGGATCCATGACGCATCGCGGTCCATAGACATTGTGCAGGCGTAGAACCCCGACTTCCATGCGTCCTTCGGCCAGAAGAAGCTCGCAGGCGTATTCGCCCATAAGTTTCGACCAGCCATAAGAGGACTCTGGCGATGCTGGATAGACGTCCTCCTCCTTGAAAGGCGGAGGATTGAGGTAGTTTTGTTTCTCGGCCGGATAGCTGCAGGCCGTTCCAACATAAACGTATTTCGCAGCGCCGGCCGAGAGGGCGGCGCGCATGACATTGGAATCGATCAGCAGGTTGGTGTTGAAGACAAAAAGCTGGTTGGCGAAAACATAGTTGATGCCGGCGACCACGTCTGCGAGGTGAAAGACAATATCCTGACCCTGGCAGACCTGTCGGCACGCCTCTTCGTTGACGAGATCGACTTCGAAAAAGTTCTTCTCGAGGTCGATGATCGCTTGACCGTTGTCCGTCAAGTTGTCCCTTGAGCCGCGCCAAAGGTTATCCGCCACAGCGACCTGCGCGCCTGCTTTTGCCAGGCGGCGCACGAGGTTAGACCCGATCTGGCCCGCGCCGCCAGTGACAAGTACTTTTGCGCCATCCCAATCCATTCGTTGATTCACTGCCTTCTTCGGAGATTGAAACAAGATGCCAAGTGGCGCCAAACGACCGCGTCCAATAATAGCATAGCGGATTCCCGGCCCGCACGATTTCTTGTCCGAGCACAGGGTTCGCCACGCCCTTGGCATTGATAAGGCGCCACCAGCCGCTTCTTGGTGCGGCTGGACATTGATCCGCGGGGCGACGGAAATTAGGATGGTAAGGCGTGACTGCACCTGCTATGCGCAGTACTTCTGAACGCTTTCGCCGTACTATTGTTCAACGATCTTCTCCCCAAGCAGGCATCAAGCCAGAGGTCTCTATTTCCACCGACCAACGCTGTTTTGCCTGCTATGAGGAGGCGTCAGCTGATGAGCAGTCGCGGCGCGGCATGTCGAAGCCAGGCGGTACAACCTTGCTTTGTATCTTAAGGGGCCGACGAGGGTAGAACCAATGCGAACTGGTGAGGCAAAACCATAGACGCCCCGACACGAAGCCGCGAAAGCTGGCGCCGCAGACGGATCGAGATGGAGATTGGTGGCGAGCGCTTGGGTCCCGAGGGCGGCCATAGTCGAGTCCGCTGGAAGATGCTCAAAGTCGTCATCACGATTTTCGGGTTGGCCTTGCGGCTTGTCGGCCTTTACAGACGTGGCCGGCGCAATGCCCTTGACGTACGGATGACGCGCCTTGATCTCTCCTTCGCCGACCTGCCGCCAGCTTTCGACGGCTTCCAAATTCTTCAACTCACCGACTTGCACATTGACGGCCTGCCAGAGGCAATGGACGCCGCCCGGAAGCTCGCCGCTGGGCCCGAGGTCGACGTCTGTGTGTTGACCGGGGACTATCGCTTTCGCGTGGAGGGCCCGCATGAACAGATCCTGCCGGGCATGCGCGCCTTGGTCGGTGCCATCCGGGCACGGCACGGCATCTATGCCATCCTTGGCAATCATGACTGCGCGGCCATCGCCGACGATTTTGGAGACCTCGGCATCAAAATGTTGATCAACGAGACCGAAAGCATCGAGCAGGATGGCCATAGAATCCACCTGACCGGCACCGATGACGTGCATTATTTTTTTACAGAGGCGGCACGTGGTGCCCTCGCCGAATCACCGCCAGGCTTCAAGATAGCCCTGATCCATTCGCCCGAGCTGGTCGAGGAGGCGGCCGAGCAAGGCTATCAGATCTATCTCACTGGTCATACGCACGGAGGGCAGGTTTGCTTGCCAGGCGGACGGCCCGTGATAACGCACCTTGGTCGACACCGGCGCTATGCCAGCGGGCTGTGGCGACATGGAAGAATGCAGGGATACACCAGCACGGGCGTTGGTGTGTCGGCCCTGCCCGTCCGCTTCAACAACCGCAGCGAGGTGGTTCTTCTCACCCTCCGCCGCGCGGCGGACTAACGATGCAGCCCGCCGACGAACGGGTTCTTGTGGCGCAGACGGCGATCGAGATTGGCTGGGACGAGAGCGGCGGCCCAAGGGTCTCGCTGACCCCCGTCAAACGCTTCGGCCGGGTCGGATTTGGTTGTGGATCGAACCGAAATCGCCAAACTGACACCCCCGGATGATGCAATGGCTGACCCACCGCAAGGAATGGCTTTCCTGGCTCTACGTCAGCCTGTGGATCCTGCTGATTTTTACCGGCATACCTATCGCGCGCTCGCTTCAGGAGGCTATGGCTGAACGCTGGGGGAGGGAGATTTTCACCCACCTCGTTCTCGCCTGCATTTTGCTTGCCGCCATCGTCGCATCGGTGGCGCTCCTTCGGCGCGCGGCGCCATCGATGCGGGGCGTCTTCGGTGTTTTGGGTGTGGCTCTGGTGTTCGTGACTTACACCCTGGCCCTTGACGCCAACCCCGAGGAAGCCGTGCATTTGGTAGAGTATGGCTTTCTCGGGTTGCTGGCGTGCCAGGCCTTCAGCCACCGCACGCAAGATGCCGCGGCCTACGGTCTTGCGGCGGTGCTCGTCGGCACCGTCGGTATCCTGGAAGAGACGATTCAGTGGGTGATCCCGGGACGCTTCTGGGGACTGGACGACATCATCAACAACGCCGCCGCCGGTGCCCTGGCGCAGGTGATGATCGCGGTGGGATTTCACCCGGTCCAACTGCGCCGCCGACCGTCCTGCGCCAGCCTCGCTCGGCTTTTTCGTCTTGCCGCCGCCGGCCTGCTGCTTCTTGGCCTCTGTTTCGCCAACACACCCGAGCGCATCGTTTCCTACGCGGAGTCCTTTCCGCGCCTGCAATTCCTCGTAGAGGAAGACAGTACGATGGTCGAATATGGCTACCTCTACACAGATGCCGAAATCGGCGTGTTCCGATCCCGCCTGAGGCCCGAGGAGCTACGCAGATCGGATGCAACAAGAGGGGCCTCGACCGCCGAAATTCTCGATCGTTACGAGTCCCCCGAGGATTACGATTTTCTGCTCGCAAGCTATCCCTCCCTGATCGATCCTTTCGTTAATGAAGTCAGCGTGCATTTTTTCCGCCGGGATCACTACTTGCGAAAAGCCAATGACGCTCTATCGTCAAGTCCGGTAACGAATCCAGAGTCCGCGAGCCGCGCATTCACCGTTGCCTATCGGGAAAACCAGATCCTAGAGAGGTACTTTGCCAATGTTATGGCGCGGTCTGCGCGCGCCTGGCCGGCAGAGCTAAACGATCGTGTTCGGAGCTATAGCGCGGCGGAACCGACTTATGACAGCAAGGTTGGCCAGGCGCTCGTCACATCCGTCACCCCGCGGCAAGCCTCGGTCGCTTTTGCTATCGGTGTTGTCGTTTGTGCCTTGCTGGCGCTGTTCTTTGAACGGCGTGGTCGAAGACAGACAACGCTAGGAAATTCGTCGGCGAAGGATTGAACGACGCGGCCAAACGGCACAGCGGTTCTGCGCCTGCGCTGTCCCCGGCAGCGCCGCGACCAACGCGGCCGTGCCCCGAGTCGCGGCCGAATTATCTACTTGTCGCAAATCCACTTCGCGGTCGCTGGCATATCGGCGGCGCTGGTGCTTTTCAGTGCGCCACCTTCGGCGGCACAGGTGATCGCGCTCGAGGTCATCCTGGCGGCGCTGCGCCTGAGGTCTTGCCACGCCGTGCGGTGCGGCTCCGTGGCAAAAAACGGTTCAGGCTCCAGCTTCCAGGACTGGTGTATGCGCTCGATGGCTTGCCAGTTCTCCACGGCGGCCAGGAGGTCGCTCTCTTCGAGCGACTCCACGAGGTCGTGAAGGCGTTCATTCGCCGCGCCAAAAATCAGCGTGACCGCGGATTTCCGGTTCTCTTCGTTCCAGCGCGCCGCAGCTTGCTTGAGGTCTGCGAATTCTCCGCTCCTGGAAGGGTAGATATTGTTCGTTTCGCCGGGGTCTTCGCGTAGATCGTATCCCTCGAGTCTGACCCCATCCGCATCGGGGATGGAGATCAGTTTGTGGGTTTGCGTGCGGACCGAAAGAACCCGCCGGCTCATTTCCTCGCGCGGCGTCGTCCAGCCCTTCAAGGTCGTTTGGCTGAAAATGTGCTCGTGCAGCGCCGCGGTCCGGCCATTGACGAGGTCGAGCAAGGAGCGCCCCTGCATGGCGGGCTGAATCTGTGACGGATCCAGGCCAAGAAGTTCGAAGAGAGTCGGCATAAGGTCGACTCCCTGCACGAGCGCGTCGTAGCGGCCGGCTGGTGCGCCAGCCGGCAAACGAATTATAAGCGGGATACGGGTGAGCTCGTCGTAAAGCTTGCCTTCGTAGCTGGTCGAGGGGTGCCCAACCCAGCCATGCTCGAACAGCTCTTCGCCATGATCGGCCGATATGATCACCACTGTGCGGTTGAGGAGTCCGCTGTCCTTCATGCGTCCCATGAAGCGTTGCAAGCGTTCGTCCACATCGGACACCTCGCCATCGTACAGGGCCCGCGTGATCTCGACGTCTTTTTCATCGAACACGGCCCCGCCGGAGTGCCGGTAGGGGATGTCCACGTCCGGAGAACGCAGAATGATGTAGTGGTTCTTGATCGCCTCTATGGCAGGGCTGCTGGCCGAAGTGTCACCCCATCGCTGAGCGTTGCGGGCGCTCGGTGCATAGGGCAGGTGGGCTTCTCTGAGATGCACCCAGGCGAAGAACGGTCGCCCGTTCTCGCTGCGGCTCTCGATCAGGTTCTCGAATGCCGGCAGGGACCGTTCGACACTCGGTCGCAGCTCGCGAGTAAAACCGAGATTCTCGATGCTCGGATCGTCGAGGCTGACGCCCAGAATGTCGTAACCCTCCGCGGCCAAGATCTTGAGCGGCGGCTTCATTTTTGCGTCGAACACGCTGTAGCGCCCGTTGAGGCCGTGGACAGGCGGATAGTAGCCGGTCATCAGCGAAAATATCCCCGGACTCGTCCAGGCGGAAGTGGCGAAAGCCTTCTCGAAGACCAGACTTTCCTTGGCGAATTCCGTCAAGAAAGGGGTGGTATCGCGCTCGTACCCGTAAGCCGACATGTGATCGGGTCGCAGGGCAGCGACGGTCATCAAGAGAACGCTCCAGCGGTCCTCCGGCACCTCCTCGCTTGCCGATGCCAAAGCTGGAAACAGCATCGGCAGGAGCACGAATAGCATGACGCCGACCCGCGCGCCGAGATTTGCCTGGCGCGCGCGTTGCGAAGGCCTTCTGACCAGAACTTGATGGATCAAACCAAGAGCCCCCAAATGCTTCCCTAGGACCGACGTCCCCATTCTACTTCAACCCTTCGGCCATCTCACGCCTCCGACCCATTCCGCAAACGGCGTTCGAAGGCGTTAAGGGCCTGGCCGGCGCCGATATCGTGCTTGGCCAGCACCCGTTGGATCGCCACAAGGCACTCATCGCGGATTGTTTCCAGTTCGCGAACCGATCGCCCTTGCGCCTGTGCCGCCGTGCCCTCGACAAAACGATCGATGATGTCGTCGGTCAAGGTCGGTGCCTTCAGGTGCGACCAGGGCCAGTCGAGGGCCGGGCCGAACTGCTCGATAAAGTGCCGGGCGCCGCCCTCGCCACCGGCGATCATATAAATCTGGTTCATGCCCATCACCGCCCAACGCAGCCCGGGGCCATAGACGATGCTTTCGTCCAGTTCTCCCGTTGTCGCGATGTCGTCGTTGAGAGAATGCAGAATCTCGCGCCACATTGCCTCCTGCAAGCGGTCGGAGATATGGCCGGGAACCTCGCGGCGCACCATCAAGGCATGCATCCCGATGGACTGATAGAACGCCCTGGCCGACTGCTTGGCCACATCGGACGTCGCGGCACCACCGACCACCTCGACCAGCGGGCAGAGATAGACCGGATTGAACGGATGCCCGACCAGGAAACGTTCGGGATTGGCCATGCCGTCCTGCAACTCCGTTGGCATGAAACCCGAGGTGCTCGAGGCAATGATGACGTCGGGCGCGGCGATCTCGGCAATGGGGGCGAGTGCCTTGTGCTTGATCTGCAATACTTCCGGCACGTTCTCCTGAATGAAATCGGCGCGCGCAGCCATCTCCGTTGCATCTGTCGTGAAGGTCAGGATTCCCCTCGGCGGCACCGGCATGCCCTCGGTCAGCGCCTCGAGCGACGGCGCCGCGGCCACGACCGCGCCCCTTATCCAGGCCTCCATCTTCGGGTCGATATCGCATGCGATCACATCGATGCCGCAGTGCAGCGCGCGGGCGGCCCAGCCGCCACCGATCACGCCCGTGCCGAGAAGTCCGAGTATCTTGATTTTCCGCATGGTTCAGCCTCCCCGAGATGCGCGCCGCCTGCCGATGTCATCGGCCCCTGACAGCAAGGCCGAGACGACTCTTTCCGATAGGCGCACGGCGCGCAAGCCCTCTGACGCGACCCCGGCAAGGGCGCCGCTTGAAGAGTCACGTTGAGCCGCGAAAAATTCGCCCATCTCTTCTTGCGGGCTCGGAGATCCGATAGGCCGGGTCCGACGTATCTATTTTGTGATCAAAGTCATTCATCAGAATTTGCGACTGCCGTCGCTTGCCATCTTTGTGGCCTGCTGCCTTGGCGTGGTCACGCCCCTGATCGCGGCCATTCCGGCGACTCAACGGATTGTCTTCGAGGTGTTGCGCGATGGGGCGCCTCTGGGCCACCACACAGTCGTCTTTCGCCGCGACGGCGGCGACCTGCATGTCGAAATCGACATTGCCCTTGAGGTCAAACTCGCCTTCGTGACGCTGTATCGTTATCGCCACAGTAACCATGAGACCTGGCGCGGGGAGCGACTGATCGCAATCGAAACGCGGACTGACGACGACGGTACAGACTACTGGCTGCGCGGCCGCGCCGAGGCGACCGGTTTCCGGGTCGAGGGTTCGAGCGGAAGCTTTTTGGCGCCGGGCGATATCATGCCGACCAGCTACTGGAACTCGCAAACCGTGAACCGCAGTCAACTGCTCGACTCCCAGAAGGGGCGCCTGATCGAGGTCACGACTGCCTCGGCGGGGGCCGAATCCCTGCAGATGCCGGGCCGCCGGGTCGCGGCCCGGCGCTATAGCATGGACGGCGACCTCGATTTGGATCTGTGGTACACGGACCAGGGCGAGTGGGCCAAAATCTCTTTTCATGCGGGTGGCGCTGACGTCGTCTATTTGCGCCAACGCGGGCCGGAGACACCGGCGCAAGCCAAGGGTGCTGAAACCGTGGGTTTCGAACGCGGACAATGAACGAGGCCGAGAGCTCCAAAGGCTGTGCCTGGATCACCGGTGCAAGCTCCGGCTTGGGCCGGGCCCTGGCAAGGCGCATGGCGGCCGATGGCTGGCGTGTCGCGGCCACGGCACGCCGCGCCGCGCCGCTCGAGGAACTGGCGCGTGAGGCCAAGGACCTGCCGGGGGAGGTGCACGCCTTTCCTCTCGACGTCACCGATCTGGCGGCCGTGAAGTCGACCGTTGCGCAAATCGAGGCACAACTTGGACCAATCGCCCAGGCCGTGCTCAATGCCGGCGGCCACCAACCGATGCGCGCCACCGAGTTCGCGTCCACGGTGTTTCGCGATCTCATCGAGGTCAACCTCATGGGATGCGTGCACGGTCTTGAAGCGCTCTTGCCTGGCATGTTGGCGCGGCGAGCTGGCGGTATCGCCGTGGTCGCATCCGTCGCCGGCTATCGCGGCCTGCCGACCGCGGCCGCCTACGGCATGACCAAGGCGGGTCTGATCAACATGGCCGAAGCCTTGAAGCCCGAGCTCGACAGACAGGGCATTCGCCTGCAACTGGTCAATCCCGGGTTTGTCCGCACGCCCCTGACCGACCAAAACAGCTTTCCCATGCCCTTTCTGATGGAAGTGGAAGACGCTGCCGAGGCGCTTTATCGCGGCCTTCGATCAAGTCGTTTCGAGATCGCCTTTCCATGGCGTTTCGTTACCTTGATGAAGCTGTTGCGCATTTTGCCGGCGTCTCTTGTGTTTGCGGTGACGCGTCATCTGGTGCCGAAGAGATGACCCAAGAAAGCCGACTGTCGGCCGCGGTTTCGGAATATGTCGATTTTTATGAGACGCTGACGCCGCGCAGCCTCGGCCGACTCGACGTCTTGTGCTGCCCCGAAGTGCGCTTCCGCGACCCCTTCAACGACGTAACGGGGCGCGCGGCATACCGGGCCATTTTGACGAAGATGTTCGAGGATGTGCGGGATCCGCGATTCCGCGTGATCGACCGGGCACTCTCCGGCCGTGTCGCCTATCTGCGATGGGACTTCGTCTTCATGCCGCGCGGCGGTGGCTCGCCCTGGCAAATCGAGGGCATGAGCGAGGTTCACTTCGACGACCAGGGTCGCGTCGCGGCACATCTCGACCACTGGGACTCCGGCAGCCAGTTCTATGGGCGCCTGCCATTGCTCCGCCATGTCATAGAGGTCATTCGCAAGCGCCTGGCGTTGCGCCCGGACTGAGTCACTCGGCGACAGAGTTACCCGGCGGCTGAGTTATTCGGCGGCTGAGTTATTCGGCGGCGAGGTTCGCGAAATCCGGCTCGCTGGCTGGGACCGTGTGGCTGTCGCGCGGCGGCGCCTTGCGAAACACCAAGGTTACCTCGCCGAGCTTGAAACCGAATTTCGTCACGTCCGCCCGGTTGATGAGCACGCCGTCGGATTGCAGGAACAACCAGTCGTCGAAGGTCACGTTCCAGGTACCGTCGCCCACCTTGAGCGCAAAATCATAGGTCCAGTAAAGCGCGTTGCCATAGGCTTTGCCCGCGGCGACGCCGATGACACCGTCGGCCCGGCCTTCATAGCTGTGGTCTCCGCGTCTTTGAATTCGCCAGATGCGTTGTTCCGTTTCACCGTCGTCATAAAGAAAGTCCTCGACCAGGGTGAGCGTCTCGCCGTCCCAGGTGCCATTGATGTCGACCTCGAATTGACGGCGTAGCTTGCCGAAGCGATCCTGGAAAATGCCCCAGGCCTTGGTCTGGCCGGCGAGATACTCCTCGATCAAGAGTCGCGGCTCGCGCCCGGCGAAATCTTCAGGTTTCATGGAGCCACACCCCGAAAGGCCGATGAGAACGACGAGACAAATCACCCTCCGAATCACGAGCTTGCCCCCGACACTTCTAGCCGCCGGCCCTTAGTCCGCGGCCCTCGATCAGGCGACGAATTCGCCGTTGGCGTGCCGCGCCGATCGGATAGCCAAGGATCAAGCCGATCGAGACCAGCTTGATCAGCGCCGGCAGCAGGCTGTAAAGCAGGGCCAGGGCCGTCAGACCGGACGCGGTCGACTGGTCCGCCTGCAAACCGGCCATATCGAGCAACGGGAAGGAAATGCCGACGGCCAGGGCAAGGGCCAGCTTGGTCGCCATTCCCCATAGCGCGAAGTAGAGGCCGGCGCGCCGCTGCCGACTCCGCAATGTGTCGAGATCGACGACGTCGGCTTGCATCGAAGCTGGCAGCGTGAGGTCGGCGCCAAGGCTTGGGCCGGTCAATATACAAACCGCGAGAAACCAGAAATGATCGCCTGGCCCGAGCAACGGCACGCCGGCGAAGATCAGCGCGGCCCAGAGCATAGAGGCAACCCATGTGCGGCGCTTGCCGAAGCGCCGGCTGAGACCGAGCCACAGGGGAATGGCCGCGATGCCGCAGAAAAAATAGACGAATAGTAGGGGGCCGGCCCAATCCGGCTTTTGCAGAACCCGCTCGACATAAAGCAGAAACAGCGTCGCCGGCAGGCCGTTGGCGACGCCATTGAGAAAATAGGCCGCGATCAAACGCCGGAAAGGCGCATTGCGCCAGATCAACGTGAGGCCGCGGGACCAGGCCAGGGGTTGCTGAACCGCGGCCGGGCGTTCCGCAACGAAGCACGTGGCGATAAGAATACATAAGGGTAATACGACCCATGTGGCCCAGGCGATCACTTGCAGGGTTTCGCCGCGGTCGGCCCCCAGCAAAGCCGGTAGACCGGCGGCCAACAGCGTGCCGATGACGACCAGGGCTTCGCGCCACGCCGTGACACGGCTGCGTTCGTTGTAATCGGGCGAAAGCTCGGCGCCCCAAGCGGTATAGGGCAAGAGGATCATGGTGGCGCCGAGATAGAGCAGCATGGTCCAGCTCAGGAGCCCAAACCAGTCGACGCCTGGATCGGGCAGGAACAGGAATCCGGCAGAGACCATGACCAGAGGTGCCCCCGCCAGCAACCAAGGCCGGCGCCGGCCCCACCGTGTCCGCAGGCGGTCCGAAAGCGCCCCGATCACGGGGTCGGTGACCACGTCCCAAAGACGGGCCAAAAGAAGAACCAGTCCGACCGTCGACAGACCGAGTCCGAGGTCGAGGGCATAAAAGGACGGCAGTGTCACGTAGAGTGGCAACAAAAGCGCCGCCAGCGGCAGGCCTGGCAAGCCATAGGCAAACAAAAGGCCACGACCCAAAGCGGTCGCCGTCTTGGGCGAAGTTGCCATGCGGGTGTCAGTCCTTGCGGAGCGCCGCGTGCAGCACGTCAATGCGACCGGATTCGAATCCTGCCTCGCAATAGGCCAAGTAGTAGCGCCACATGCGCCGGAAGCGTTCGTCGAACCCAAGGCCCACGATCTCCGGCCAGGCCGCTTCGAAGGCGCGCCGCCAGATTGCCAGCGTACGGCCATAGTGCGGTCCGAAACTCTCGCTGCCTTGCCATTCGAGACCGGCATTCTGCACCTCCGCGTGGAGGCGGCTCGGAGAGGGAAGCAGGCCGCCGGGAAAGATGTAGCGCTGGATGAAATCGACATCCTTGCTGTAGGCGTCGAACAGCTTGTCGGCGATGGTGATGACCTGCAAGGCGGCACGGCCGCCGGGTACCAGGCGGTCGCGCAGGGCCGCGAAGTACCGCGGCCAGTAGTTTTCGCCGACCGCCTCGAACATTTCGATCGAGACGATGCGGTCGAAGCGGCCTTCGATGTCGCGGTAGTCCTGCAGGCGCAGATCGACCCGCTCGCCGAGGCCTTCCGCCTGCAGCCGCTGGGCGGTGTAGTCGTATTGCGCGCGCGACAGGGTCACGGCAGTGATTCGGCAACCGACCTCTCTTGCTGCCCAGCTGCAAAACCCGCCCCAACCGCAGCCGATCTCCAGGACATGGCCGTCGTGACCGATGGCGGCGCGTTCGGCGATGCGGCGGTACTTGTTGTCCTGAGCCGCCTGCAACGACTCGTCGGGGCGCTCGAAGACCGCCGCGGAGTAGGTCATCGAGGGATCGAGCCAAAGGGCATAGAAGTCGTTGCCGAGATCATAGTGTTGGGCGATGTTGCGTCGCGCGCCGCGCTTGGAATTGGGGCGCAGCAGGTGGCCGATTCGCTGAAGCCACCGAATCCCGCGCTGCCCGTCGAGCGCCGTCAAGAGAACGGCCTCGTTTTGGATGACGAAATCCACCAGGGATTTCAGATCCGGGCTATCGCAGTCGCCGTCCATGAAGGCTTCGGAAAAGGCCAGGGTGCCGCCGACCAGCAGACGCCTGAAGACGCGCGGGTGGTGGACTCGCAACGCCGCCTTGGGACCGGTACGCCTGCCCTTGAAACGGCGTTCGCCGCCGCCCGGCAGGGTAATGGCGAGTTCTCCTGTGTCGATCTGCGCCGCCAGAGCCAGAAAAAGGCTCTCGGTCAGTCCGGCCTGTCGCGGGCTTTCACGCGTTTCGATGTTGGCTTGCATGCTGTGTCCGTTGTCGCGGTTGCGTTTTAAAGTGCAATCGATTGGAGAGTTCATTCGGCGGCGTGGTCCTGCCGTGGTGGCACCAGGGTGACCGCGTGGGTCGGCGCGGGGGAGCGGGCCACCAGCCTGGCGCCCTTGCACCAAAGCCGGAAGGCATGCCAGTGAATCCCGGCCACCACTTTCAAGGTCATCAAGGGAAATACGATGAAGGCGCGCAGCAGGCTGGCGTCGCTCAGGTGCTGATGCCGGCCGGTCTGCGATGCCACCAAGATCTCGCCTTCGGAGTCCCGTTGCCGGATCACCACCTTGAGGCGATCGTCCGGCTCGCCCAGGTGAAAGTCGTACGTCGAGCGCATCGCGAGGAAGGGCGAGACGTAGAACCGCTTGTTGCAGCTTTGTTGGATGGACGCGCCTGGCTGATGCGACGGGTCGACAGGGATCAAATAGCAATGTTGTTCGTCGAAGGTGTTGTGGACTTCGTAGAGTACCGCCGCCAAGCGGCCGTCGCGATGATGGCAAAACCATATGCTCAGCGGATTGAAGACGTAACCCAAGAGGCGCGGGAAACATAGCAGCCGTACCGCGCCGCCTTGCAGATCTATGCCGGCTCCAGCGAGCTGGCGGTCAATCCAGGGTCGCAGGGCTTTGCCGTCGCGGGGGCCGTGATCGCGATCCAGGAACGCAAAAAGGTTCCAGCCGTTGTGCGAAAAAAGACGTAAGCGTCGGGACAGGTTTGGCAGCTCGTCGAGATCAACGTAAAGCGAAAAAACCCTAAAGCCGAGGCTATGGCGAAAGGGTCGCAGGCGCGTGTGCCGGACCCGCCCGAAATAAAGGCAGGACCGAATCGTTGTCGCGTCTCGCACCTGCCGCCCCGGCCCCATCTTCACTACTCGGCCGCTGCCGCGGGCTGGTCCGGCATCACGGTGCGCCAAGCTGGGCTCATCGGGCGTATTTCATTGGCCCAAGAAACCGGCGCGCCCAGCGCCGCCGCGACCGAGAGGCCCGCCTGCAGGCCGTCTTCGTGGAAACCGTAGCCGCAATAGCTCCCGCAAAACCATGTCCGATCGATACCCTGCAGGGCCGCCAGGCGATCCTGGGCGACCAGCGCTGCTTGGTCGAAAAGCGGATGATGGTAAGTGAATTCGGCGTGTCTGAGACGCGCTTTGGGTTCGCGTCCGGGATTGAGGGTGACGAAAATGTCGCGACGGGTATCGAGCCGCTGCAGGCGGTTCATCCAGTAGCTGACGGCCGCCCGGCTCGACGCTTCGCCATCGCCGTGCCCGACATAGTTCCAGCTTGCCCAGGCCCTGCGCCGCCGTGGCATGAGCGCCGTGTCGCAGTGCAGAACCGCACGGTTTTCCTGATAGCGGAACGCGCCGAGGACGTTGCGTTCGACGGCGGTGGCGTCGTGACCGAGAAGAGTCAAGGCCTGGTCTGCGTGTGTCGCCAGGACAACATGGTCGAAACGCAACGTCTCTCCCGTGTTCTTGCGCAGAACGACGCCGAACGGCGTGCGCCGTACCGCGACGATTGGCGTGGACAGGAACACCTGCTTACGAAAGCGCGTGGAGAGGGCTTCGACGTAGCGACGGCTGCCGCCCAGAACACTGCGCCACTGTGGCCGCTCGCCGAGGCTGAAGAGCCCATGGTTCTCGAAGAACCGCACGAAGGTCTGAGCCGGGAAGGTGAGGATTTCGTCCAGGTTCGACGTCCAGATCGCGGCCGCCATGGGCAGCAGATGGCGATGGGCGAAGACCTCGCTATAGCCACCCGCGGCCAAGAACTCTCCCAAGGTCATGCAATCGAGATCGAAGTGTGAAGAGAACCGCGGCGCCTCTCGATAGAAGCGCAAGAGATCGCGGAACAGGCGCCAGAAGAGCGGCCGTGCCAGGTTTGACGGTTGCGCGAAGAGGCCCATGGCGCTGCCAGAATACTCAAAGGCACCTTGGCCCAGGGAGATGGAGAACGACATGTCGCTCGCGACGGTTTCGATGTCGAGTTCGGCATAGAGGCGTGTCAGGTTGGGATAGTTGTGTTCGTTGTAGACGATAAACCCTGTGTCGACCGGCACCGATCGGCCATCCAGCTGCATTTCCACCGTATTGCAGTGGCCGCCGAGGTAGTCAGCGGCTTCGAAGAGGCTGACATCGTGGTGGCGCGATAAGGACCACGCCGCGCCGAGCCCGGACACACCGCCGCCGATAACAGCGATTTTCATAGCGTCTCCTGATCGATAAGGACTTCGAACAGCGCTGCGGCGTCGAGCGTGCTGCGCGATGACATCGAGGTCGTAGGTTCAAACTGTCCCAATGATTACGTGCGTCGTTCGCCAACGGATCACTCTGTCGGATCATGCCAGAAAACTATTGTGGCGAGGGGGCGGGATAGTCATTCGATTGGCGACCCGGGCCGCCGCGGTGATCCGACTTGCAAGCTCTGGCGTAAAAGATATCGAACGTTGGGAGATCGAAAATATGCTTGGAGTCGCAACGACCCAAGGCGGCGCTTTTCGACCGTCTACAGCTCAGTCGGCACTTGTGGTCTGGCCTGCGAAGCCGCTACAAACCCGAATGAATTCCGACACTCCTACCGCTCGGGCGGTCAAGGTACCAGCCTCCGAGGCATCGCCCGAGGACCTGCTCTTTGCCGTTGCCGATCGGCGCGACCGCGAGGCCTTCAAGCAGCTCTTCGCCACGTTCGGCCCGCGCGTCAAAGGCTACCTGATGCGACAGGGTGCAGGTGGGAGCGCCGCGGAAGACCTCATGCAGGATGTCATGTTGACCCTGTGGCACCGCGCCGCGCAGTTCGACCGGAAGAAAGCATCCCTCAGCACGTGGATTTTCACCATCGCACGCAACCGCCGCATCGATAGCCTTCGGCGCGCGCGCCGTCCGGAAATCGATCCGGACGACCCGGCCCTGGTGCGTGAACCTGAAGCCGCCGCCGACCGGACCGTGGAAGCATCGCAACGGCGTGTTCGCTAGCATGCCGCCATTGCGGACCTGCCAAAAGAGCAGAGTGAGATGCTGCGACGGGCCTATTTCGAAGACAAGTCGCACAGCGCCATCGCCGAGGAGCTGGATCTGCCGCTCGGCACCGTCAAGTCGCGCTTGCGCCTAGCCATGGTCAAGCTGCGCGCCGCGCTGGAGAACCTGGAATGATGCCACACCACCATGCCGGCGACGATCTCCTCATCGCCTATGCAACCGGGACCCTGGACGAGCCGGTCGCCCTGGTTGTCGCGACCCATCTCGCACTCTGCCCGCTGTGCCGAAACGAGGTGGTGCGGCTGGAAGAGCTTGGCGGCGTTCTGTTCGACGAACAGCCGGACGAGGCGCTGAACGAATCCAGCTTTGATGCCCTCATGGCGCGGCTCGACGCGCCCCCGACGGAAACGGCGACTCCATCGTCTTGCGGCGCTGCGGCAGCGGATAGTGGCGATCCTCGCGTGCCGCGTCCTCTGCGCGACTATCTGGGTTGCCACTTCGAACAGCTGGACTGGAAATCCTTCGGTGGTTTGGAAGAAGCCAGTCTGCTGCCCGAAGCCAAGGGGTTCCGCACGCGGTTGATGCGCATCAAATCGGGGACCGCGATGCCGGCGCACACCCACAAGGGGAGCGAACTGACGTTGGTCCTGGCCGGCGGATTCAGCGACGATGAAGGTCACTACTTGCGCGGCGACCTGGCCGAGGCCGGCCCTTCGGTCGACCACCAACCGATCGCGGATCCTGGCGAGGACTGTATCTGTCTCGCCGTCACCGACGCTCCGCTGCGCTTGACAGGCCCTCTTGGCCGCCTGCTGAACCCCTTCTTGCGCATTTAGCGGCAGCTGCGTCGCTTCGCGCCTCGAAATCGGCCTCACACCGCACTCCGGTGACGTGTCATTGCGCCTCATGCTCCGGGCCCTCGTTGTCCCTGTTCAAGGCCCTGCGGACTTTGCGTGCCAATTCTCCCGCGCGGTAGGGCTTCTTCAGGAGTTCGGCGTTCACGTCCAGGACACCTTCCGCGCTCAGGGATTCCTTTGTATAGCCGGACATGAACAGCACCGGTAATCCGGGTTGAGCGGCAACCGCCTGTCGGGCGACTTCGCGGCCGTCCATGCCGCCGGGCAGAATGACATCGGTGAGCAGGAGGTCGACAGGCCCCCCTTGCGTCAGTTGCGCAAGCGCCGAAGGACCGTCGCCGGCTTCGAGGACCCGGTAGCCCAGGGATTCAAGCTGGATTACCGCCAGCACGCGCAGGTCGGCGTTGTCTTCCACCAAAAGCACCAGCTCGCCCCGTGCGGTGGGCATTGCCTGCTCCACGGGTTCGGCCGTCTCGACGGCGCTGTGCGATCGCGGCAGATAGAGCGTGATGGTGGTGCCCTGACCTTCGCTGCTGCGCACCGAAACGTCACCGTTTGATTGCCTGATGAAGCCGTAGACCATGCTGAGGCCGAGGCCGGTGCCCTTGCCGACGTCCTTGGTGGTGAAGAAGGGTTCGAAAACCTGCTCCACCACGTCCGGCGCCATGCCTTTGCCGGTATCGGTAATGGAAATGGCGACATATTCGCCGATCTCAATGTCGAAATGGGCAGCCTGCTCGGCGTCAAGGACGGCTTGGTTCGTCGTCTCGATTCTCAAGGTGCCGCCTTCCGGCATGGCGTCGCGGGCATTGATGGCCAGGTTGAGGATGGCGTTTTCGGTTTGACCCGGGTCGGCCACGATCGGCCAAAGGTCGTCGGCGAAGATGGTATCGACCGCGATCACCTCACCCAAGGTCTGGACCAGAAGTTCGGTCATGCCGCGGACCAGGTCGTTGAGGTCGATGGAGACGGGCTTGAGGACCTGACGGCGCGAAAAGGCCAAGAGCTGGCGAATCATAACAGCGCCGCGTTCACCGGCTTGGATGGCGCGGGCGAGCAGAACCCCGCTCTTGTGGTTGTCGCCGACCTCTACTTGAACGAGTTCGAGGCTGCTCAACATGACAGCCAAAAGGTTGTTGAAATCGTGTGCTATGCCGCCGGTCAGTTGGCCGACAGCCCGCATTTTCTGAGCTTGGCGCAGCAGTTCCTCGCGCTGCTTGGCTTCGGTGATGTCGAGCATGATGCCGATGATACCGCCCGCCGAGCCGTCGCTCTTTTTGAAAACCGCCTTGTGAAACATGACGTCGTGTCGGCTACCGTCGGCGAAGATGACCTGTGCCTCGTAAACCTGCGAACCTCCCGCGCGGGTCAGGGCGTCGTCAGCCTCGCGATAGACCCTGGCCAGATCGGGCGGTGCAATGTCGTCGACGGTCTTGCCGACAATTTCGTCCCTGGCGAGGCCGAGGAACTCGGCAAAGGCCGGATTGCAGCCGAGATAGACGTGATCGGAATCCTTGAAGAAGACCGGCGCCGGAAAGACGTCGATCAACGCTTCGATCAGCGAAATCTGGTCCTTGCGTCCTGTTTCAGCCCGGATGCTCTCGGTCGCGTCGGTGGCAATGGCGCCGATGGCGATGACGTTCCGGTCATCGTCGAAAACCGGGAAGCGCTCGACGACGAAAGTCTGCGGGCCGGCGTCGGGAGCAGCGAGGTTGACGTCCCAGGTCAGCGGCTTTTTTGCCGCCAGGACGGCGCGGTCTTGGGCGGCAAAATTTACCGCCTGTTCCGCTGGCAAAATGTCGCGCGCCGTTTCGCCGATGATCTCGGCGACCGGTCGTCCGTGGCGGTCGGCGAAGCGTTGATTTACAAAAAGGTAGCGGCCGTCGAGATCCTTGAGCGTGATGACTCCGCTGGCGTGTTCGGCGATGGCTCGCAGCCAGTCGCTGCTTTCCAGCAGCGCCTTCTCGGTGCGCCGGCTTTCGGTGACATCGTGGACGATCGAATGCAGCAGTTCTC
>JAJFGM010000595.1 GCA_021776145.1 Kiloniellaceae bacterium
CGGCTACTTCTGCGTCGACCAGGACAGCCAGCCCGGCAAATTGGTTTTCAACCGCACCAGCGGCTTGCGCGACACCTGGGCCAAAATCCGCAATCAGCAACGCAAATAGCCGGCGCTGCAACGCTTGAGGCACGACGACGCCGGAAGCACTCCGACGCTGGAACAGTCGCTAGGCCGACGCGGCCTCGAGACCGTGGGCGATGATCTTGCGCATGACGCTGGGCAGGGCCTGGGCGGCGAGGTCGTCGACGGCGACCCAACGTGCCTTGGCCAGAGACGCATCGGCCAGAAACGCATCGTCACCGGCGTGGCCGGCCCAGACGGTGATCTCGAAATGAAAGTGCGTAAAGGTGTGGCGCACGCCGCCGGCCAATACACGCCAATCCGTCACCAGCGGCGCATGACGGCGCGCCTCGGGCACCGCCCAGTCGTCGGCACGCCAGTCGGTCGAGGGCACCTCCAGCATGCCGCCGAGCAAGCCCTTGTCGGGGCGACGGCGCAGCAGGATGGCGCCGTCCGGACGGGTGATGAAAAAAGCCACGGCGCGGCGTGTCGGCTTGGCCTTTTTTGGCGCCCGACGCGGCAACTCCTCGGCCAGGCCTGCGGCGCGTCCGGCGCAGCGCTCGGCCAGCGGGCACAGCATGCAACGCGGCCGGCGGGGCAGGCAGATGGTGGCGCCCAAATCCATCATGGCCTGAGCGTAGTCGCCCGGCCGCCGGTCGGGAGTCAACTCGGCGGCAAGCGCATGCAGGCGCGCCTTGGCCTTCGGCAAGGCTTCCTCGACGGCGAACAGGCGGGCGACGACACGCTCGACGTTGCCGTCGACCACTACCGCCTTGCGGTCGAAGGCTATGGCGGCAATCGCCGCCGCGGTATAGGGGCCAATGCCCGGAAGCGCCTGCAGGGGTCCCTCGCCGTTGGGGAAACGGCCGTTCAGCTCTGCGTTCACTTCGCGCGCACAGCGGTGCAGATTGCGGGCTCGGGCGTAATAGCCCAGCCCCGCCCAGGCCGCCAGGACGTCGTCGAGCGGCGCCGCGGCAAGCGCGGCGACCGTCGGCCAGCGCCGGGTAAAGGTCGCGAAATAGGGCTGCACAGCCGTCGTCGTCGTCTGCTGCAGCATGATCTCGCTGAGCCAGATCAGATAGGGATCTGCACGGCCGCCGGAGCCCGGCGCCACGCGCCAAGGCAAGCGGCGCGCGTGGCGGTCATACCAGTCCAGCAGGAGCCCATCGACGCCGGCCACAACAGTCCGTGGGGCCCCAGGCTGTTGCGGCCCCGGTGATGTACGTGCGGTCATCTTGTCCTCTATACTAGAGCGTCAAGCGTTGCGGAAGAGCGGGGCCTCATGAAAAAACCAACGAGACCGGCCGGAGGACCGCCGCGGCGCAAACGCGCGGCGAAAATGCGCCCCCTGGCCGCAACCCTGGACGCCGCAACGGCCGGCGTATTTCGCCGCCGTGGATTCAGCGAAAGCAGCCTGGCCAAGGACTGGGCTTCTATCGTCGGCCCCGACATGGCGGCACGCTGCCTGCCGCGTGGTCTTAAATTTCCGCGCCAGGGCGAACGCCGGGACGGCAGCCTGACACTTCGAGTGGCACCCGGATTCGCCATCCAACTGCAGCACCTGACGCCGCTGCTGATCGAGCGCATCAATGCCTATTTCGGCTATCGAGCCATCGACCGCCTGGTGCTCAACCAGGGACCCCTGCCGAAACGCCCCACCGCCCATAAGAAGCCGATGGTCAGCGATGCCCCGCTCGATGCGGCCATGGTGAAGCGGCTCGCCACGGTCGACGACGAGGATCTGCGCCGGGCCTTGGAACGCTTGGGCCGCAGCTTTCACGGCCGACGGGAAACCTAAAACCCGGCGCCACGGAAACTCTTTCGGCGCGAAATCGATTTACTTAGGGAGCCTGTTGCCGGCGGAGACGCGGCAGCCGCCCAATTGCCGCCATAGTGGCGGCGTAGTACATGACCCGCCTGGGTTTGGTGAAAGCCCGCACAGCGCTATATTCTGTGGATAACTGACGCTTGTGAAATCGCCCCTTCGTCACTAGCATGCACAACATATCGTAGGTGAAAGATGAAAAGACGGAACATACTGATCGGTGGTGGCGCCCTGGCGCTGGGCGCGGCGAGTGGTGCCGGCGCCATTCTATGGCAGCCGAAAACCGCCTCGGCGACGGAAATTCAGGCCGATGACCACATCCTCGGCAAGGACGACGCGCCCATCACCATTGTCGAATTCGCCTCTCTGACTTGCCCGCACTGCGCACAGTTCCACAGCGACACCCTGCCGCGGTTGAAAGAGGCCTGGATCGACGATGGGCGCGCCCGCATGGTCTTTCGGCATTTCCCGCTCGACGCGTTGGCATTGCGCGCCGCCGCGGTAACCGAGTGTTTCGACGGCGACCTGTTTTTTGCGTTCCTGGATCTGCTGTTCAAGACGCAATCGAGCTGGGCACGCGCCGAGGATCCGATCGCCATGTTGCGCGGCCTGTCGCAGCAAACCGGAATGAGCGCGGAGCGGTTCGAGGCCTGCATCACCGACGAAAAGACCCTCGACCGAATCCTGGCAAAGCTGGTAGACGCTCGCGACAATCTGGAGATTCGATCCACCCCCAGTTTCATCATCAACGGTGAGAAGGTCGAGGGCGGCCGCAGTTTCGGAGAACTCGACGCCATATTGAAC
>JAJFGM010000596.1 GCA_021776145.1 Kiloniellaceae bacterium
GCGTGGGCCGCAACATGCCCTTTTCCGGCGGCTACGTCCGGCGCCATTTGGGCCGCCCCCGCGTGGGCGTGCACTGCCTGCTTATCGAGATTTGCCGGGGCCTCTATTTGGACGCGCGCCGCGGCGAACGCGGCGCCGGCCTGCCAAGCCTGGAGCTCGACATGCGCCGGGTCATCGAATCTCTGGCCGACATTACCGCCGGACAGCTGGCGGCCTGACGGCGGTCCTACAGCGCCATGCCTCCCCACGTCACACCGCTTGCCGCAGGCCTTTATATCCGTGACGCGGAGAGCGCCGATCTGCCGGCGATCCGCGACATTTACGGCCATCACGTGCTGCACGGCCTCGCGTCCTTCGAGGAAACCGCGCCCGACCTGGCGGAAATCACGCGCCGGTTCGAATCGCTGAAAGCCGACGGCCGACCCTACATCGCCGCGGTCGATGCCAGCGGATCCGTCGAACGCGCTGGCGGATCCGTCGAACGCATCGTCGGCTACGGCTATCTCAGCGCCTATCGGCCACGCCCGGCATACCGCTACACGGTGGAGAACTCGCTCTATGTCGCCCCCGACCGCGCCCGCCAGGGCATTGGCGCGGCTCTGCTGCAAGAGCTGATCGCGCGCGGCGAGGCCCTCGGCCACCGCCAGATGATGGCGGTCATCGGCGACAGCGCCCATGACGCCTCGATCCTGTTGCACGAACGCCACGGCTTCCGCCGCGTCGGCACCATCGCTTCGGTCGGTTTCAAGTTCGACCGCTGGGTCGACAGCGTATTGCTGCAACGCGCCCTCGGCGAGGGCGATAGCACGCTGCCGGACGAGGGCTGAGGTGGGCCGGTATGCCGGTTCGCTGCCGTTGGCGGACCTTCGCTGACGACGCAGGAGCCGCCCACGACTATTGCTCCGGCAGCCCCGCCTCGCGTAGGACGTCGAAGTAGCGGCCGAACAGCTTTGCCGCGGGGCCGAGGAAAGCGCTGGGCCAGGCGATTGACAAACCTGGATTGGCCTTTTGCGCCGCGGCGATGACGTCGCGTGCCTTATCAGTATCACCGAGTTCCCATAGACAGACGGCTGACCCAAGCGGCACCCAGAACAATTTGTTGGGGTATTGACCGGCACGCGCAAAAGCCTGCCGCGCCATCTCATAGTCCCCGGCGCGGATCAGGACCATGCCTTGAATGTTCAAAAAGGTCCACATGAGGGGGTCGTTCGGACTCAGGCGCTCGGCCATGCGCGCCGCCCGCAGGGCCTCCTCGTCGTGCTCGGCGTCGGCGAAGGTAAGCGACACGCTGAGACCGTAATGCGCGGCCGCGAAACTCGGGTTGAGATCCAGGGATCGGCGATAGAGCTGCACCGCGTCGGCGAACTGATGGCCGGCCGTAAGGATGAAGCCGTAGGCGCAGAAACAGAGCGGATCGCGGTCGTTCAACTCGACCGCGCGGCGCGCATCGGCAATACCGGCGGCGACTGCCTCGGCTCGATCCTTTGCCAAGTTGATCATTATCTCGACATACATCGTCCAAGCGCGATGGGCATAGGCGGCGGCAAAGCTGGGATCGCGCGAGATTGCACCGTCGAGGAATTCGTGTGCTTTGAGAATGTCGGCGGGGGTGAAGCGCCAGCGATGCCACAGCCCGCGCTGATACAGCTCCCAGGCGTTCATGTCTTCTGTAGGTTTGTTCCTGACCCGCTCGCGCTCCCGATTGGCAACTTCCGGCTCGATCATGCCGACGATGGTATGGGTCATTTCGTCCTGCAGATCGAAGATGTCCTGCAGCTGGCGGTCATAGCGCTGGGCCCAGATATGCTCATTGCTGGGCCCATCGATAAGCTGCGCCGTGATGCGCACACGTTCCCCGGCCCTGCGCACGCTGCCTTCGAGCACATAACCGACGCCGAGGTCGCGTGCGATCTTTTGCACGTCTGTCGCCTGCCCCTTGTAAACGAAGGTGGAGTTGCGAGCGATCACCGTCAGCCATCTGAACTTCGACAGTTCGGTTATGATGTCTTCGGTCATGCCGTCGGCGAAAAACTCCTGTTCGGGGTCGCCCGACATGTTGTCGAATGGGAGAACCGCGATCGCGGGATTTTTCGATAGTGGCGGCACCTTTTCGGTGCTTTCGGAAACCAACGCCGGCGGCGTTTCGGATGCCGGCCACTTCCAGACATGCACCGGGCGATCGATGTTCTTGAGCTGCTGATCGCCGAGATCCTCGAAGACAAGATCGAGGCGGTCGCGCACCTGCTCGTGCACGGCGCCAGAGATGCACAGGCCGCCAGGTTCCGCCAGGGCTTCCAGGCGTGCGGCGACATTGACCCCGTCGCCCTGGATGTCATCGCCGTCGATCACCACGTCGCCGAGATTGATGCCGATACGAAACACGATCCGCTGGGCCTCGGCACAATCGGCATTCCGCGCGACCATCGCTTGCTGCACTTCGCCGCCGCAGGTCACCGCATCGACGACGCTTGCGAATTCCACCAAAACGCCGTCGCCCATGAGCTTGACGATGCGCCCATGGTGCGCCGCAATCTTTGGGTCGATCAGCTCCTCCCGCAGGGCGCGAAGCGCCAACAGCGTGCCTTCCTCGTCGGCCCTGATCATGCGTGAGTAGCCGACCACGTCGGCGGCAAGTATCGCGGCAAGACGGCGTTCCATCCCTGGCCCTCCCCTGTGGACAGTTTAGCCGTCGCCAAGGGCTGGTTCCATCTTTCATAAAGAGCGTCTGGGTAGCCAGTGATGGTCGCAGCCGAACATCAAGGAGCGGTCCAGAGCAGAGTTCGACTCCACCCGCGGCCGACAATCGCGGCGAAAGGCGTCTTGCAAGAACCCGACAGCCGCGCGATTCTAGGCACAGTCGGATCAAGGGGGATAAGCATGAAAACGGAGGCGGTCATTGAGCACATCACCGGCTGGCTCGCGGTTTACGCTCGCCGTGCCGGCGCGCACGGCTTCGTTATCGGCGTCTCCGGCGGTATCGATTCCGCCGTCTCCTCGACTCTGGCGGCGCGCAGCGGCCTGCCGCTTTTGGTGGTCGAGATGCCGATCCACCAGGGCCGCGACCAGGTCAGCCGCGCCCGCGAGCACATCGCCTTCTTGAAAGAGCGCTACGACGGCGTCGAGAGCGTCGAGGCCGAGTTGAGCGAGGTCTTCGATCGGCTGATCGCGGCGCTGCCCGAGGGCGGCGACCAAGACCGGCGCGAAATGTCGCTGGTCAATACCCGTGCCCGCCTGCGCATGACGACGCTTTATTACTTCGCGGCGCTGCAGGGGCACCTTGTGGTCGGTACCGGCAACAAGGTCGAGGACTTCGGCATCGGCTTCTTTACGAAGTACGGCGACGGCGGGGTCGACCTCAGCCCGATCGCCGACCTGATGAAGACCGAGGTCTATCAGCTTGGCCGCGCGCTCGGCGTCAACGATGCGATCCTGACCGCGCCGCCCACCGACGGCTTGTGGGGCGACGACCGCACCGACGAGGACCAGATCGGCGCCAGCTACCCGGAGCTCGAATGGGCCATGGCTTTCGACGGCGACGAAGCGGCCCTCGACGCGCGTCAGGGCGAGGTGCTGGCGATCTACCGCCGCCTCAATGCCGCCAACCAGCACAAGATGGAGCCGATCCCGGTCTGCGTTATTCCCGGCGCGTTGCGCGGGGCCGAGTGACCATTTGGACATTGATGAAGAGACGCCATGTCCCCCGAACCCAAACCCCTTCTTCGACTTACAGAGAATGGCCGGGTGGTTTCTGACCTCCTACGCTCTGTGAGTGATCCAACGGATCAATGGCCTATGCTTCTGCAGCGCACCACTCCAAGGCCAGTTTATCCGGCCGGATGGTGCTCGCGGAGGAACGATAGTAGTTCCTGTTCGAATAGATCAGGTGCTTCCAAATGGGGCCAATGGCCAATCTTGGGAATCCCCCTCACCTTACAAGCGGCATCTACTGCCTGACTTGCGCTAGCATAGCTGTCAACACGGACCGGCGGGATGTCCGTGCCATAGATCAGCAATGTCGGCACCTCTATGTTGCGCACGATCGCCTTTCTGTCTCGAT
>JAJFGM010000597.1 GCA_021776145.1 Kiloniellaceae bacterium
TCGCTCCTGAAATTGCCGACCTCAAAACCACGCACGACCAGGGTCCGTTTTCTGGAAAGGACAAGTGACTGGATTGATTCCGTGGCAGGGTTGTACTTGTCGTGCATGTAATTGTGCTCCGCCAGGCCGGACAGCTGTGCACCTTCACAACGGTGGAGTCGAGCGATGAATGACACGGCTTCATCAAGGGCGGCCAAGACCTTCTCACGGTCACGGCTCTTCGCCGTCTTGACCAAGGTAGCCAGATCCTCACCCTGCAAGCGCGGTAGGATCAGGCAGGACTCGATGACAGCTACGGGATCGTTGACCGCGCCGTCCAGCACGTGAAGTCGACGCATCTGGTCGAACTCATAGGCGGCGGCTTCGATCGCCGTCGGCGAAATCAGATCGTCCGAAACGCGTTCGCTCTCGCGTGGGATTTTGAAGAACAGCGGGCCATCGCTGCAAACCCAGGAGTTGTGTCGCCGGACGAATTCTCCACTTTCCACAAGTCCTCGAACCTGCGTGTACAGCTGTTCCGGTGTTGTCGTTAATGTCTGTATAGCGGTCAAAGTATCGCACCCGAGGCTCGAATTGGCTGGATACGTATATCCGCATTAGAAACGCACCGGGTTGATCAACATGCGCCAATTGCGCTGGTTTCTCAGCTTTCGAGAAGGCGACCGGATTCCTAGTATGCGCCGGCGGCCCGCCATGCTCGCCGGGCGAAAAATGCGGTTCCCCGATGGGCTTTCCAACGCCGCGGGACAAATCCCTTCGCAGCGATGTGAAGCTTCAGCGCCATTCCGTGATCATGTTCATGTCTGTGACGATTTTCGCATCCGCCGTCCGCGCCAAGAGGTCTTCGCGGCTTTCGATGCTGGAGCGCCAAGTGTAGTCGGTTTCTTTCGGCGTGAAATCCGAAAGCATGCCGACGACCTCCTCTAAGCGATTTCGGTGCAGCTCCCGCGTTGGGTCGAAGACCGCTTGGCCGTCGATCCGATAGGTTTGCAAGGTCGTTCGCCAGCGTTGCGCGTTGAGGTCTATCGGCTGGTCGCTCACAACCACCATGTTCAAAAAACGATAGGCGTGGGGAAACTTCACCACGGCTGTTTTTTCCGCGTCGGCCGACCCGGTCAGATTATTGTAGAACAGGCCGCCGATTTCGAGATGGCGGCGGACGATATCCAAATATTCCGATGAAAGCAGATTGCCGGCATAGGCGCGCCAATGGAATGTGCCGTTTTGGACGATGGCGTCGAACTTGGCATCGCGGTGTGCCCGTAGCCAGCGCCGCCCGTCGTCGACGATCAACTCCACCTTTGGATTTTGTAGGACGGAGCTGACGGCAGCGTAGTGCGAAATCGTCTCGTAATAGCCTGGATTGATCTCGATAATTGTCAGCTGTTCGACCGCGGGATTATTGGCGATGACCTTGGCCCAAGAGCCCGATCCCAGACCGATCATCAACACTTTCTTGGGTGCCGGGTGAAAGGCCGACAACGCGTAGGCACGCACGATGGTGTTCCGGTCGTCCACCAGATCGGTGCTGAACACGCCGTCATAGGTGCCGCCGCCGTAAAGTACGCCGTCATCGGTCACGGCGATTACGCCCGAGCGGTTCTCGAGCAGGTATTCCAGCTGCAAGCCCATCAGTCGCCCATAGAAGCGGTCGTAGAGCGGCATTGCCACGACGACGATGGCGACCGCCACGCCGGCCATGGCCGCCATACGACGCCAGCGTGCCGCTGATTGGGATGTTGCCGCCATCAGGGCCGCGGAAACCGCGATTCCAAGCAATGCCAAAAGAACGGCTATCTGCATCGTGGTCAAATGCTGCATCAACACGAAGCCGGTCAAAAGCGACCCCGCGACCGCCCCCAGAATATTTGCCAGGTACATGTAACTCATGCGGGCGCCGACCTTTTCGCCCGGGCTGACAGCGAAATGACAGAGCAGCGGGAAGACGGCGCCGAGCATGGCCGAGGCCAGGGCCAGCAGCGGCATCAAGGTCTTGGGTGGCAGGTGCCAAACGCCCATGACGACCGAAAGCAGGGGGGCGACGAGAAAGCCGACGATGTTGCCGATAAGGAGAAAATAGGCGATCCGCCTGAGGTTACGCGGATCGCCGGCGGCGGCATGGCGTTCGCAGTAGTGATGGCTGAGCAGCGAGCCAAAGGCGATACCGGCGAGAAAGAAGCCCAGAACCCCGGGAAACACCTTGGCTCGTCCTTCGGCCGCGATCATGAATATGCGAACCCAGAAGATTTCGTAGGACAATGAGATGAAGCCGGCCAAGGCAACAAGAATGAGTCCAAGTCCAAAGCTGAAACGAAGCGTTTCCTGCTGCTGCGAGCGGTCGGACGGCGCGGGCGCCACGTCATTCCGGGGGCCTTGCGAGCCGCACGTGGCCGAGAGCACCAGAGCGGAACCGTCCCCGCTCGAACGCCGCAACCAGACAAGCAGTGCGGCGGCAATCAAGAAGTTCAACGACACGGCCAGGTAGACGGAGCCGTCGAGCCCCGCGTGTGCAAAAATATATCGGGCGACCAAGAGACAGGCCACCGCCGAGCCCAGGGTGTTCACGAAATAGAGGGTGGCCACCGACTTGCCTACATTCTTGGTGCGCCCCACAAGAAAATTCACCAATAGCGGCAGCGTCGCTCCCATCAGCAAGGTGGGAATGAAGACCAACGCGAAGGACAGTAAAAAGGTACTTGAGGTTGTTGCGCCGGCAGTCGCAACCGCGGCGAATTCGAGGATGTCGAGGGAGACCAGTCCGTACAGGCCGATCAGAATTTCGATGACGGCAAAGAGAAACAGGGAATTGACGGCGTGGAGACGGCAGAGGGCGCCGCCGAACAAACTCCCCAAACCAAGACCGAGCATGAACGCAGCGACGACGACGGTTATGGACTCAATATTCACGCCATAAATCGTGAACAGCGATCTCTGCCATACCAATTGGTATAGGAGCGCGGGAAAGCCGGAAAAAAAGAAAAGAAAGTACAGGAATTTCATTCCGACTTTCAGATCAAGCGCCTCTGCCACCCTTGTTGTCATATAATGCCATACCAGGTTTGTTGTTGATTGGCCAAAGATCGAACATTTCTTCTACTCTGTTCCTGAACACCCTGAATTCACGTCGTCGATTGTCACCTGGCGCTCAGGTGCGAGGGATACTGATCGCTGGGCACGAGTGCGTATATGCGTTGCCTGCTGAGGAGGCCGTCCAAGAGGTCCCGGGGCAACACCTTGCCGCCGAAATTTCTATGGCCGAGACCAAGTTCGATCCAATGCCGCTCGGCCGTCAGCCGGTCCTCGAACTGCAGATGCGCGCTGCCGCTGGTATCGGTTATGAACCAGCCATAGTCGCGCAAGGCCCGGGCGATGACGCGGGCGGATTCGCGGGTCGCCGGCGGCAGGCTCCGCGGCAAGGATGCGGCCCAGGCATCGATCTCCGCCAGCGAGATATCAAGGGCAAAGCGCATGCCCTCGGGAACACCGTTGGAAGGATGGTCGGGGAACTCGAGCTTCGTGGCCGGGGCTACGAACAGTTCGCCGTCAGTATTGCGGGCTGTCATCGAAAGGGCGTGGCGGATCTCGCCTTCTGCGATTTCCTGCGGACGGACCAGCATCGCCAGATACTGGATGCCG
Organism: Kiloniellaceae bacterium; assembly: GCA_021776145.1. Lineage (GTDB taxonomy): Bacteria > Pseudomonadota > Alphaproteobacteria > Kiloniellales > Kiloniellaceae > JAJFGM01. Next base: position 3,637 of record JAJFGM010000597.1, read on the forward strand.
ATACCGCGTGACGGTTTGTTGCCGTCCTCCTTCGTCCGGTAATCGCCCGCGACCAGGCTTCCGTTCGTTGCGTGAATGGTCTGGTTTTCGAACGACACCTGCCACAGATCCCACTCACGCCCGCTTTTTCGATCGAGCACGATAACTTGGCCGTCTCTTCCGCTTGCCGGTTTCCAGCGCGGATTCCAGGGGATCTTCGTGCCGTCGATGTTGGTTTTGTAACGCGTCCGTACCTGAAACTGTCCGGTCGCATCACTGGCATGATAGACCGGATAGGTGTAGCCGTCGAAACTGAGATTGATATTTCCCGGCCGTTCCGTTGCGTCGTTCCAAAAGCGCGCCGCATAGAGATCGGATTGGGGGTGTCGAGGGAGTTCGGCGACTGGGACATTCCAGGGCGCCCTGGGCCCGAAGGGACGGCGGTAGTCGCGTGTCGCCTGTGATAACTGAACCTTGTGTCGCGTTCGTGGGTTGGCGACCGAAGAGCCCGCCAAATCACCGGGGCACGAAATCTGTGGAGATTCCAGCCCTTTAGCCTCGTCCGTTTGTGCCGAGAGGGGCTGCATCTCGCTAAAAGCGGAATCCGCCGCCAGGATGGTGAGTAGCATCGTGCCACCGGCCACCAGATGGCAGAGCGAAAGTCGGGTGAAGGATTTCGGTCGCGGTTCGCCAGGAG
>JAJFGM010000598.1 GCA_021776145.1 Kiloniellaceae bacterium
TTCATGCCGATGCCGCCACCGCCGGCCGAAGCCTTGACCAGCAGAGGGTAGCCGACGGCGGCGCCGGCGGCATCGAGGCCGGCAAGATCGCCTTCGGCGAAGCGCGGACTGCCCGGCAAAATCGGCACGCCGGCCGCCTTGGCCAACATCCGCGCCCGCTCCTTGTCGCCCATGTCCTTGATGGTCGCCGTCTTCGGCCCCACCCAAATCAGGCCGGCGTCCGTCACCGCCTGGGCGAAGACGGCGTTTTCGGCAAGGAACCCATATCCGGGGTGCACGGCATCGGCGCCGGCCGCCTTGGCGGCGGCAATCACGGCATCGCCGCGCAGGTAGCTTTCCTGCGCCTTGGGCGGGCCGATCTGGTGCGCCTCGTCGGCAAGCTCGACATGCAGGGCCTGGGCATCGGCATCTGAATAGACCGCGACGACACCGAGACCCAAATCGCGACAGCTCTTGGCGATGCGGCAAGCGATCTCGCCGCGGTTGGCGATCAGGACCTTTTTCATGACAACGGTTTCACCTCTTGCCCAACCGGCCCACAGCGCCGGCTCAAGCTGCCTTTTCCAGATAGGGCGCCACACGTGCCTTGACGGCCTGCGCCACCTCGACCGCGCCCGGCGTATCGGAGTGCACGCAGATGCAATCGGCGCGCACCGTGACGTCGCTGCCCTCGATCGAGGTCGCCTTGCCTTCCTCGATGGCGCGCAGGGCGCGGGTTGCCGCCTCTTGCGGGTCGACGGCCGTATGTTCGCGGGTGATAATCAGGCCGCCGTCGGCGGCGTAGTCGAGGTCGGCGTAGTACTCCGAAACGAAGGTCAGGCCGCGCGCGGTGTAGACCTCTTCATGCAGGGTCCCGGCCATGCCGAACACCGGCACGTCATAGACCAGAGCGGCATCGGCGACGGCCTGCGCCATCTCTTCCTGACGCGCCGCCATGCCGTAGAGCGAGCCGTGCGGCTTGACATGATTGAGCCGCATGCCGGCGGCGTCGAGAAAGGCCTTCAGGGCGCCGATCTGATAGAGCACGATGTTGGCCAGTTCGTCGCGCGGAATTTTCATCTCGCGGCGCCCGAAGCCCTGCAAGTCCGGCAAGGAGGGGTGTGCCCCGACCCGCACACCGTGCTGCTTCGCCAGAGCGACGGTGGCGCGCATGTGGTTGGGATCGGAGGCATGAAAGCCACAGGCGACATTGGCCACGGTAATGTGCGGCATCATGCCGACGTCGTCGCCCATGCGGTAGAGACCGAAGCTCTCACCCATATCGCAATTGATTGCCACAGCCATCTTTCTTTCCTTCCAAATCTGCCCCTCGGGGGCGTTCATTGCCGCGAATCTTCGCCGGCTCAGTCCTGCAGATTCGCCATCACTCGAAGGCGGAATTGATCGGCGATCACCGCGACGATCAGCAGCACACCGATGACCACCGTCTGCAAATAGGATTCGATACGCGCCAAGTTCATGCCGTTCTGGATCAGGCCGATAAAGATCGCACCCAGGACGACGTTTTCGATACGCCCGACCCCGCCGCGCAGGCTGACCCCGGCAATGACACAGGCAGCGATGGAATTGAGCGGCATGTCGGCGCCGATATTGGCTTCACCGGTATCGAGCCGGGCGGTCAGCAGCATGCCGCTGACTGCTGCCATGCCACCGCAGAAAACGTAGGCCAAAAACAGGCAAAGCCGGGTATTGATGCCCGACAGCGTCGCCGCCTTGATGTTGCCGCCAATGGCGTAGAAATAACGCCCCAAGCGAGTGCGATTGACCAACACGTAGAGTAGCACGATGAATATCAGGGAGACGAATATCGGCGCGTGCAGGCCAAGGATATCGCCAAAACCGAAGACGTCGCCGAATTCGACGGGCATGCCGTAGACCGGTGATCCACCGGTCATGTAGAGGGCGATGCCAAAGCCGACCGAGGCCATCCCCAAGGTCATCATGAAAGGCGAAACGTTAAAGACGGCGACGCCGATGCCGTTGACAACGCCGATCGCCACCCCCGCGGCTACCCCGGCGAGGACGCCGAGCAGGATTGAAAGGGCGATGGCATCGGGCATCGCGGCATAGGTCGAGGCCATTGCCGTCGCTCCGACGACCGAAGTCAGCGCGACGATGGTGCCGACCGAAAGATCGAAACCGCCGGTCAGAAGCGCGAACATTTGACCCATCGATACCAGAACCAGATAAGTCGACTGCCGCGCCACATTCATCAGGTTGCGACCGCTCAGGAAGTTGTCCGACAGCAAGGCGAAAACCACCATCGCCGCCAGCAACAGGAACGGCAGCACGCCAAGCCGCACGAAGGACAATCGCAGCCAATAGAGCGGCGACCGCTTGGTCTGGCCGGCTGACTCGCCCATCACGCCGCCTGCCTTTCGAAGAAGTGTTGGAGAACGGTTTCCTGGTTGATCTCGGCGCCGCTCAGTTCGGCCTTCAAGGACCCCCGGTACATGACGTAAGTTCGGTTTGTAAGATGCAGAATTTCCGGCAGATCAGAGGAAATCAGCAGCACCGCCGCCCCGGCCTCACAGAGGTCGCCGATGAAGCGATAGATGGCCGCGCGCGTCCCGACGTCGACGCCGACAGTCGGCTCGTCAAAGACGTAAAGCTTGACGTCGCGCGTCAGACACTTGGCAAGCAGCACCTTCTGCTGGTTGCCGCCCGAGAAGTGGTCGACCTCGCGCTCGATGAGTGGCGGTTGCAAGTTGAGGTGTTCCGCCAGGGCACCTGCCTTTGCCGCTTCGGCACCGAGACGCAGGAACGGTCCCCGGGAAAAGGCCGGCAGGTCGAGCGAAGGCAGAGAGATATTCTCGCGGCAGGAGCGGATCATCATGAGCCCCTCGGCGCGGCGGTCCGGCGGATTGTAGAAGAAACCGCGCTCCATCATTTGCCTCGGCGGGCGACCGGTGACCTCTTCGCCATCGAAGACGACCTTGCCACCTGCGACCTCTTCGAGCCCGAAACAGCCGCGCGCGACTTCGGACTTGCCGCAGCCCACCAGTCCGGCCAAACCAACGATCTCGCCGCGACGTACATGCAGCGAAACTTCGACGACGCTGCCACTAACGAGGCTGAGATCCTCGATCCGCAGCATTTCCTCGCCGGGATTGAATTCGATCCGCGGAAAAATCTCGTCGATCACGCGACCGGTCATCAGTCGAACCAGTTCGCCTTCTTCGGCCGTCTTGGCGTCGACCGTGTCGATGTAGGCGCCGTCGCGCAGGATCGTGATACGGTCGCCGATGCGTTGAATTTCGCTCATGCGATGGGTGATGTAGATGACGCCCACGTCCTCGGCCTTGACCTGCTCGACAAGCGCGAATAGCCGGTCGGTCTCGCGCTCGGTGAGCGATGCCGTCGGTTCGTCGAGGATCAGGACCGACAGATCGGAGCGGAACGCCTTGGCGATTTCCACCATCTGCTGTTCAGCGCGCGAAAGGCGCTCGACACGCTGCCGGGGGCGCAGGGGAAACCCCAGACGGTCGAGGATCTCGGTCGCCTGGCGATGAAGTTCTGCCTTGTTGAGCAGGCCGCAGCGGGTCGCTTCGGCGCCAAGAAAGAGATTTTCCGCGATAGTGAGTTGCGGCACCAGCGAGAATTCCTGGAAGACCGCGCTGATGCCCAGGCCGCGCGCATGGTGCACCGAATGCAGTTCGACCTCTTTGCCGCGCATGCGGATTTTGCCGGCGGTTGGTTTATAGGCTCCGGCAACAAGCGAAATCAGGGTCGACTTGCCGGCGCCATTCTCGCCGAAGAGAACATGCACCTCGCCCGCGCGCAGGTCGAAATCGACAGCGTCGAGCGCCACAACTCCGGGAAACCGCTTGGTAATCTTTTCGAGTTGCAGGAGCGGTGGGGCCGAAGCCCCACCTTCCTCACGGGCACCTGTTTGCACCAACCCGCCTCCACCAAAAAAGTAATGCCTAAAGCCTGTTAGACCGGTTTTAGTTTACGGTGAAGGTCGGTTTGAAGTCGTCCGGCGCCAAAGAGGTGCCGCGATCGAAACTGTCGATATTGTTGCCGTCGATCACGTAGAGCGCCGGGCCGACGTGCTTTTCGTAGTCCTTGCCCTCGAGGATGCGCACCGCCTGATCGATGGCAACGCGCCCCTGGACCACCGCCGAATCCGTCGGCGCGGCCAGGATCTGACCCCGTTTGATGCCCTGGAAGACGCCCGGGGTGAAATAATAGGACATGATCTGGATTTGCTCCGTCAGACCGCGCGACCGCAGCAAACCGACCGCGGCTTCGGCGGTCACTGCCGTACCGACGACATAAGAGATGTCGGGGTGCGCTTCGAGGGTGTCTTCGACCAGCTTGAGCTGAACTTCCTTGCCGGTGTCGCCGTACTTGGTCTCGACAACTTCGATTGCCGAGCCGGCAACGGCCCTTTGGAAGCCTTCGTTACCGGCTTCGACCCAGCCGGCGCCCGGGGGCCCGGGGAACCAGGCGACCTTGACCTTTTCGCTGCCCGCCGGATGCATTTTCGCGATGTGCTCGCCGGCCTTGAAGCCCATCTCGCCGAAGGACACCAGGGATTTGGCGGAGAGATCCGGCGATGACATGCCGTTGATGACATCGATCACCGGAATGCCCTTGCTGCGCACTTCCTTGACCACGTTGTTCAAACCGTCAAAGGAGATGGCGCCGATGACCACGGCGTCCGCGCCGCTCGCCACGCAATCTTCGATCTGCGAGATCTGCTTGTTGAGGTTGGTGTAACCGCCGGCCTCGACCAGTTGCATCTTCACGCCAAGGCGTTCGGACTCAGCCACCACGCCATAGTCGACCGCCATCCAATAGGCGTCCTTCATGTGCGGGAAGGAGACGCAGATGTCCCAGGCCTTTGCGGCCTTCTCGACCGGCACGTAATCTATGCTCTTACGCGGACTGGCCATATCGAAAGGCGGATCCCAGACCTCGATGGAATAGGGGAACCATTGTTCGCCGGCGCTGGCGGACTGCGGCGCGGCAAGGCCAAGCGCAAAGGACCCGGCCGCCAAAAGCAGCGACGCTGTGATTGTTCTTCTCATTCTCTTGTCTCCCGTTGTCTAACCCTGGCCAGCACACGCTTTCAAACGGCCGGCTTCTCTCGGGCACCGTTTTTTTTTCGAACCCGGACCAATCGGCGGAACCGACAGGAAGGCCTGCGCTCCGCCGTCGGATTCATACGGCCTCACAATACTTACGGTTTTTCGCTGTATTGTATAATACGAAATTCGAAGTCCTGATTTCTGCTTTTCAGATATCATTCGTTATCAAGCAACTACCGCGTCAAATAGGCCCTTCGATCTCGCACAACGACGAGCGCAGGGCGATCGAACCGCTGATCGGATCGTTGCAGCTGTTGTCGATCATCGCGTTGTAGTTGGCTGTTCCCTTGCCGAGGGCCGGAAAGGCTGGCAGGTCGAGTTCGTCGCAGGCCTGCCACCAGCCGTGCTGCGCGCAGACGACTGCGGGATCCAGCGAGGCGTTGAAGCAAGCCCGCGCGCGCATGCCGCCACGCGGCGTGGTGACGCGCACCCAGTCCCCGTCCGCGACGCCACGCGCGGCGGCCGCGGTCGGGTGCAATTCGACGCGCGGATCGGGCTGGCGGGCCCGCAGGCTCGGCAAATTACGGTGCTGACCGTGGCAGAACAGCGTCGATTTGGCCGAGGTCAGGACCAGCGGGAAGTTCTTTGCCAGATCCGGCCGGCTGCGCGGACTCACCGCCGGTTCGACATATTCCGGCAGCGGCGCCTGACCAATATCGAGCAACGCTTGTGAATAGACCTCGACGCGGCCGCTGGGCGTGGCGAATCCGGGCCGCCCGCCAGCGGCGTACTTGCGGGTCCGCGGCGGCGCTGTCTTTGCAATACCGCGCGGCGCGGCGCGCAACTCTTCCAGCGACAGGCCCGAGGGCGCCAAGATGGCGCGCGTGCCCGCTTCCAGGCTGCCGCCGAAAAAGACCTCCGCAAGGCCAAGCCGCTTGGCCAGTTCGAAAACGATCCAACTGTCAGAGCGTGCCTCGCCGCGCGGCGGAACCACGGCCTGGCGCAGCTGCGCATGGCGCAGCGCCGCGGCATCGCCATCGAAGCCGATACGCAGGGCCTCGTGTTCCCAGGGCGTGGTGACGGGCAGCACGAGATCGGCGTAGCTGGCGCTCGGAGTCATGAAGAGATCGGCATGAATGTGGAACTCCAGGCTCCGCAGAGCCGCCTCCGCCGTCTCGCCGCCGGGCTGCGACAGCAGGAGATTGCCGCCGAAACCAAAAAGACCGCGAACCTGGTATGGCACCGCTTCGAGGATGGCGCGATAGAGATCGCGGCTGGTGACCCAGCCATCGCGTGGCGGCCCCAGGGGGCGCTCGTCCAGGCCCAGGGCCTTGGCCTTTTGCGCGTCCGAGATCAAGTCGCGCCCGGCCACGTCGGCCGTCGGCAGACGCTCCGCGACCATGTTACCGCCCACTGCGTCGTAGCTGCCGGTCAGGGCGTAGAGCAGCGAGATGGCGCGGTCGGTCTGGGTCGCGTTGGTGTGCTGGCCGACACCGGACCAGGCGTAGTAGCTGACGGGCCGATTACGCCACAGGGTCAGCGCGGCGGCGACGATATCCTCGGCGGCAACGCCGGTAATCTCGGCCACGCGCGCCGGATCATGAGCCTGGCAGAGCTCGGCATAGAGGGCGAAAGCCGGGCGGCAGGACAGCGGGCCATTTGCAGCCTGTACTTCGAACCGACCCGACAGCGCCGGCTCCCTGGGCTGGCGGTCGTAGGCGCGGCGGCCGCTGTCGAAAAAGCACGGTTTATCTGTGGCACTGTCCCAGACCACATGGCTTTCGGGCGCTATATCGGGCGCCAGATCACCGCCGAGGTCGCCGGCCGTCAGGAAACGGCCGCTGTCGTCACGCACCAAGAAGGGGCCGTTGCTCCACTCGGCAATGAAGCCGCTGTCGTAGGCGCCGGCCTCTATCAGAACCCCCGCCATGGCAAGCGCCAGGGCGCCGTCGCTGCCGGGCCGCACGCGCAGCCAGTGGTCGGCCTTGGCCGCCAAGCCGACACGGCGCGGGTCGACGACAATCAAGCGGGCGCCGCGGCGTTTGGCCGCGGCCACAGCCGTGGCGTTGGTCAGCCAAGAGAAACTCGGGTTGTGGCCCCACAGCAGGATGCAGCCGCTGTCCTGCCACTGCGGCACGCCGACACCGGCACCGTAAGTAAAGGCGGTGGCATGGTCCTTGTGCCAATTGCAGATTTCCGTCGCATAGACCGTGTTTGGGCTGCCATAGGCGCGGATCAGCCGCTCGACCCAGTGAATGTGGTCGGACATGGCCGTCCCGCTCGGCGTCGTGACTCCGAAAGCAAAGGCCTCGGGCCCGCTTTCCGCCGCCACCCGCCGCAGGCTTTCGGCGCAGGTGTCAAGGGCCTCGTCCCAGGACACCCGCTGCCAGCCCGGGTCGGTATCGCCTTTGGGCCGGGTTCGCCGCAGCGGATAGAGCAGACGCTCGGCATGGTGCACCAACTCGGGCGCGGCCCGTGCCTTGGCACAGATACTGCGCCCGGTGGGATGCGCGGGATCGGCTTCGACGGCCACCAGCCGGCCCTCTTCAACCACCGAAATGCAGCCGCAGCGCGAGCGGCAGAGGGCGCAGAATCCGGACTTTTTTTCAATTTTTCCGGTTGAGCTGCCGTCGGCCATGAGCTTCCCCTGATTTCAACCTCGGCGGCAGGGCCGCGGGCACCGGTATTTTGACCGCCGGGGCGAGGTCTTGTAAAATTCAAAAATCACCAACACTAAAATCAAAAAAATTTATGGCTTTCTCATTCCGTCAAGTCCGCTATTTCATCGCCACGGCAGACGCCGGCAAGGTCTCCGCCGCCGCCGCCAACCTCAACATTTCGCAGTCGGCGATCACCACGGCGGTCAAATCCCTCGAAAGCGAACTCGGCACGTCGCTGTTCCGGCGCCACTCCAACGGCGTGTCGCTGACCCTGGACGGTCATCAGTTCCTGCAGCACGCCCACAACATCGTCGCCGCCGTCTCGGAAGCGACGCGGGCGCCGCGCCGCCAGGGCGCCGACGTCAGGGGCGAGATCGACGTCGCCCTCAGCTACACGGTGGCCGGCTACTTCCTGCCGCCGGTTCTGGCGCGTTTCAGCCGCGCCTTCCCCGGCGTCACCGTGCGGCTGCGCGAGCTCGACCGCGATGAGATCGAACGCCGCATCGTCTCCGGCGAGGTCGACCTGGCGGTGATGCTGGTCTCCAACATCCGTAACACCGTGGAGATCGACAGCGAGGTCCTCATCCAGTCGCGCCGCCGCCTCTGGGCCTGCGCCGATCATCACCTGATGAGCCGCGACAGCGTCTCGCTGGAAGACGTCGCGCGCGAACCCTATTTGATGCTGCGCGTCGACGAGGCCGATCAGACGGCATTGCGCTACTGGCGCCGCACGCCCTTCCGGCCCAACGTCATCTTCAACACCTCGTCGGTGGAGGCCATCCGCAGCATGGTCGCCTCGGGCATGGGCATCACCCTGCTGTCCGACATGGTCTATCGCCCCTGGTCGCTGGACGGCCTGCGCATCGACGTGCGCACCCTTTCCGATCCCGTGCCTTCCATGGACGTCGGCCTTGCCTGGCGCCAGGACGCCACCCTGACGCCGCAGGCGCAGGTCTTCTTTGAATACCTCAGCCGCACCTTCAATGGGTCCGGGCACGGGCTCCTGGATTGAGGCATCAGTCGTTACCCTGATATTTCGGCAGGGCCGTCGCCCAAGCCGCCAGCGAGTCTTCCAGCGACCGTTCGCGGTCGGCTGTCGCCCGGGTTTCGGCGGCGAGTGGCGACGCGGCCAGAACGCGGTGAATGAAGGCCGCCCCCTCGTGGAACTTGCCGGTAATGCCGGCGCCTTCAAAGGTCAAGGCGATCTCTTCCATCTCACGTACCCAGCGCGCGGAATCGCAGGCCAGGGCCGGCAGTCCATCTCGCATGCCTTGCAACCGCGATCCCTGGCTGAAGGCAAATTCTTCGAGCAGGGGATCGTAAAGACCGAGTTCGCGCGCGGTCAGCAGGATCGCCACCGCCAGGGTGCTGCTGCCCTTGGTCAAGGCGGCGTAACACATCTTGAGGCCAGAGGCCTGGCCGATCTCCGGCCCGACGATGCGCACGGCGATGCGATCCTTCAGGTCGATCACCTTAAGCGCTTCGGCCTCGGGGCCGCTGGCATAAAAGCGCGTCGTCCGGCCGCTGTCCGGATTGAGCCCGATGATCCCGGCATCGACGAAACGCGCGCCGGCCGCCGCGACCTCGGCCGCGATGGCTTGCACCGTCTGCGGCGCGACGGCATTGCAATCGGCATAGATCGGCCGGCGGCCGCTTGCCGCGATCCCAACGGCCGCCGCGGCCGCGGTTTCGGCCGCCAACTCGGGCGGCATGATGGAGAGAAAGAGGTCGGCCTCGCGGGCACAGGCGGCAACGCTGCCGAGGTCGCGCAGGCCGCCGTCGGCAATACGCCGGCGGGTCTCGGCGCTGCGCCCCGCTCCGGCCGCGACGACATCGGCGCCGGCGCGCTTGAGGACGACGGCCACCGATCCCCCCATGTCGCCGGCGCCGACAACGGCGATGGTGAGAGATGACAGATCGGCATGGCTCATGAACGGTTCCTTTCCGCTTGCGTGACCAAGAGAGTATGACGGGCCGCACACCCTGCGGCTAGAAACGCGGTGTCGTCGGCCTCCAGTAGAGGTCGTTTTCTTGACCCCCGTCTTTATCTATGGATAGCTAACTGTCGAGCCTCGGAGGACAGCATGGCAATCGAAAAACGCTTATTCGGCCGCACCGGGCACATGAGTTCGGCGGTAATTTTCGGAGCCGCCGCGCTCGGCCGGGTCGACCAGGCCGCCGCCGATGGGGTTCTCGACCTGTTGCTTGAATTCGGCGTCAATCACATCGACACCGCGCCCAGCTACGGCGAGTCGGAATTGCGTGTCGGTCCTTGGATGGACCGCCACCGGGGCGACTTCTTCCTGGCGACCAAGACCCGGGAACGCGGCTATCAGGGCGCCAGGGACGAAATCCGACGCTCGCTGGAGCGGCTGCGCACCGACCGGGTCGACCTTTTGCAGCTGCACGCCCTGATCCATCCCGACGAGTGGGACCAGGCCTTGGGCGACGGCGGCGCGCTGGAGGCGGCGGTCGAGGCCCGCGCGGAAGGACTGGTGCGTCACATCGGGGTCACCGGTCATGGCTGGAACGTGGCGGCGATGCATCGCCGCAGCCTCGAGCGTTTCGACTTCGATACCGTGCTGATGCCGTGGAACTGGCACGCGGCGCACCACGAGACCTATGCCGACGACTTCGCCGCCACCCTGGCGCTCTGCCGCCAACGCAACCTCGCCGTCCAGACCATCAAGGCCATCGCCCGCGGGCCCTGGGCGGCCGGCGTAACCCGCGACCGCTCCACCTGGTACCAGCCGCTCGACAACGAGGCGGATATCCGCCAGGCGGTGCACTGGGTCCTGGCCGAGCCGGACCTGTTCCTGAATACGGTGGGCGACGTCGGATTGCTGCCGGCGGTTCTGCGCGCGGCGGACGAACTCGAACCCGCGCCCGGCGACGCCGTCATGGCCGATCTCAGTCAACGCACCGGTCTCGCTTCGATATTCGGTCTTTAGAGTTTATCGCTTATGAACCGCCTCGGCGCTGCCAACCTCTGAACAGGGCAAGCACCAGGAACAACGCCGCGGCGGCGACCAGCACCAGAGGAAATCCCGGCGGGCCCAAGGCGTCGAGGCCGGCGCCGGCGGCCAAGGGCCCAAAGATCGACCCCGTTTCGTAGAGCGCGACCATGGCGGCATTTGCCCCGGCCAGTTCCGCGGCACCGAATCGTCCGCCGATGCTGATGAGCGCCAGGGTGTAGATGCCGATCGAGGCGCCGCCCCAGATGATCAGCAGAGGCCACAAATACAGCGGCTCGCCGATGACAGGCGGCAAAAGCAACGGCGAGACCAGGAATATCACGCCACAGGCAACCAACAGGCGGCGCGTATCGAAGCGGTCGGCGAGCCAACCGATGGGAAGCTGCAAGGCCATGGTGCCGATCAGAATGATGGTCAAGAGTTGCACCGCGCCGTCCCGCGGCAGACCCAGATCCATGCCATAGATGGGCAAGAGGGCAATGACCGCCATGTCGGTGAAGCCCGCCAGCATGGCCGCCATCATGAGCAGCGGCGCCGCGCGGAATGCGAAAACGAACGACGCCTTGGCGCGCGGCGGCAAGCGCGGCACCGCATCCCGCGCGAAGGCCAGGGGCAGGGCGGAGACCGCCGTCAAGGCGGCAGCGATCAGGAAAGGCGTGAAGCCGTCGATGCCGACGAGGGTCACGAGCAGCGGGCCGCAGGCGAAGCCGCCCGCCATGACCATCATATAGGTGGCAACGATGCGGCCCCTCCCCTTGTCGCTGGCGACCGAGATGATCCAGGTCTCGCTGACGATCCAGTGCACCGCCCCGAAGGCGCCGAGCAGAAAGCGCAGCAGGAACCAGGGCCCGAGGCCTTGCCACAATGGCAGCAGCAGGATGATCGCGGCACAGGCGGCGGTCGCCAGGTAGAGCGCCCGCAGCACGCCGAGGCCGTCGAGCAGGCGTGGCACGAAGGGGCCGCAGGCGAGAACCGCGATGGCCGAAGCGGCGGCGTTGAGACCGATCATGCCGGACGTCTCGCCGGCCTGTTCGAGCCGCAAGGCCAGCAGGGGATGGGTGAGCCCGAAGGTTGTCCCAATGCAGCCGGCCGAAGCGATGACAGCGACCAGCGAGCGCAGGCGTTGCGTCGAACTCCAAGCCGAACCTTCGGCCGTCATCGCGGGCAGTGTCGGCCGCGCCGCCGCATCACGCGCGGCCGTCCGCCTGTCGGCCGTGCGGCGCCTGGACCTCGCGCAGGCGATCGTGCGGCAGGGCGACGACGCGGTGGCCGTCGCGCCCGGTCATGTCCTCGTTGGCGACCAGGGAATCGATCACCGCCTCATCGCAGGCCTGGATGACCGCTTCGAACAACGGATCCAGCGTCTCGTTGGCCAGGAAGGTTGCCGGCCGTGGCGCGCCGGCCGCCCCGAAGGCCGCCGAATTGGCGGTGGAAAAGGCCAGGAAGATGTCGCCGGAGCCATTGTTGGCAACGGCGCCGGAGCGACCGATACCCAGTGCGATGCGCCGCGCCAGGCGTTTCAATTGGTGCGGCAGAAGCGGCGCGTCGGTGCCGACAACAGCGATGATCGAACCGCCGGGCGGCTTGCGCACCTCGTCGCCCGAAATATGGCGCCCGACCGGCACGCCGGCGATGGTCAACTGGCGCCGCCGGCCGAAGTTCGCCTGCACGAAGGCCCCGACGCAGTAGTCCTCGCCGCCGATCTCGGTCACACGCGAGGAACTGCCCGAGCCGCCCTTGAACTCGTAGCAGATCATCCCGGTGCCGCCGCCGACGCTGCCCAGTTCGATGGGCCCGCCGCGCGCCGCGTCGATCGCCTCGAGCACATGCTCGGCGCTGACGTGGAAACCATTGATGTCGTTCAGATACCCGTCATAGGTCTCGCCGGCGACCGGCAATCCCCAGGCGTCCGCCAGGGCGCTGTCGCGTTCGACCAGCCAGCGGATCGTGGCATCGCGCGCGATGCCGCAGGAATGGGTGTTGGTGATGGTGATCGGCCCCTCGCACTGCCCGGATTCTTCGATCCAGGTGGTCCCGGTCATCTCGCCGTTGCCATTCAACGAGAAACTGCCGGCCCAGACCGGCGTGGCCACGCCGTCGCGCCCGCGCGGCAGAATGGCGGTGACGCCGGTGCGCACCGGGCCTTCGCCGACTCGCAGTTCCCCTGCGCCACGAATGAGCGTCGTATAGCCGACCTCGACCCCGGCGACATCGGTGATGGCATTGTTGCGGCCCGGCGTGCCATCAAAGGGGATTCCCAATCCGCGAGCGCGTCGCTTGCCCGCCGGTGTCAAATTAAGACTCATTTGCGTCCTCCAGGCTGACCAGTTGGGTAACACCTTAGGGGGGTAGCGGAGCCTATAGTGCTATGCCTCGCCGAGCATTGCCATGGGGCCGCGCTTGAGCAGCGCGCGCGCGATGATCAAACGTTGGATCTCGCTGGTTCCTTCCCAGATGCGCTCAACCCGCAATTCGCGATAAAAGCGTTCAGCCGGATTGCTGCGCATATAACCGCGCCCGCCGAAGATCTGTACGGCCCGGTCAGCAACACGATTGGCCATTTCCGACGCATAGAGCTTGGCCATCGAGCAGCGGGCGTGCAGCGCCTTGACGTCGAGCCCGCGGTCATGCGCGGCGGCACAGTCATAGGTCATCAGTCGCGCCGACCACAGCTCGGTCATACTGTCGGCGAGCATGAACTGGATTGCCTGGTGGTCGGCAATCGGCCGACCGCCGGCAATGCGCGTCTTAGCGAAATCAGTGGCCTCGTCGATCAAGCGTTCGGCGGCGCCGCAACAGCGCGCCGCGATCATCAGGCGTTCGCGGCGGAACCAGGCATGGGCGAAGGCCATGCCGTCGCCCGCGGTGCCGATGAGGTTTTCCGCCGGAACGCGAACGGCGTCGAAGCGGTAGGTTGGATGCTCGGCCGCAAAGGTATGGCTGAAGGCCGGCGTCTCGAGCAGTTCGACGCCCGGGCTGTCCTTGTCGATGAACAGGAGAATGTGATCGCCGCCTGCTTGATCGTTGCTGGCCAGCTTGGCTTGCAGGATAAAGAAGTCGGCGTGGTTGGCGCTGGTGACGAACCACTTCTCGCCACTGACCACATAGTGGTCGCCCGCGCGTCGCGCCGTGGTGGCGATTGCTTCGACGTCGGAACCGGCGTCCGCTTCCGTAATGGCATAACATTCGTGGCGCCGGCCTTCGAGGATCGGCCGCACGTAGCGCTCGATCTGCTGCCGGTCGCACGCCTCGAACATCCACCCGTGGGCCTCGCTAAAGCACCAGCCCAGACCATTTGTGACGCGCCCCAGCTGCTCTTGAATCGCAACCTGACAAACGTTACTCAACTGCAGGCCGCCTTCGGAGAGCGGCGAGTCCATGCCAGGCAAGCCCATTTCCAGTGCCAGCCGGCGATGCCGTGCATCCACCTCCGGCGCCAGGACGCCGCCATTCATTTCTGCCACGACCTCCCAGGGGATCAACTCGGAATCGACGAAACCACGCATACGCAACGCCCAATCGCGCGCACTCTCGGGCAGATCGAAGGTCATGCCGCCGACCTTTCGGATATCGGAAAGTGTCTGGGGAAAATGGTCTTGAGCTGGGCTTGGATTGCCGCCTGGAGGACGGCCGGACCGTAATCACGCGGCGCCAGAAGCTTGTTGAGCGAGAGACCATCGAGCAACGCGTTGAAGCCGGTGGCGATCAAGCCGGCATCCAACCCGTCGTACCCGCCCGCATCGACGATCTCGGCGCAGAGCGCGCGGATCGCCTGAAGATGCTCGCGGTCATGGTCGCCGCAGAGCCGAAGGTAGGTCGGTCGCGACTTCGCCTCGCCATAAAATGCATGCCATACCGCCGCCTTGTCCTGGCTGTTTCGCGCCGGCGCGAAATCCGCCAGCAACAAGGCTTCGAGCTTTTCCGCTGCACCGGGTCCGGCCTTGTCGCGCGCGCCCATCCAGGCCGCGCGGTATTCGCCGTAGAGAAACCGCAGGGTCTCGACCAGCAGCGCATCCTTGCTTTGAAAGTGGAAGTTGACGATGCCC
>JAJFGM010000599.1 GCA_021776145.1 Kiloniellaceae bacterium
AAATTTTGCCTTCGCCATGATTGCTGTTTTCCCTGTCTTCTAGATCAGCACGTTCTAGATGAACTCGAACTCGTCAAACCAACGGTGCCTCTCACGGCTCATACGCCGAAACACCACGCTCAAAAAACACATTCCGAACCACCAGCCGACACCCTGTTGCCGGCCTATTCGGCCTCAATCGGCCCAACCTCGATCCACCGCGCCGGCGACCAATCCTTGCAACGCCACGACACTATCGGAGCGCAGCGGACTTGGAGCGGGTGAGGGGAATCGAACCCCCGTCGTAAGCTTGGAAGGCTTCTGCTCTACCATTGAGCTACACCCGCATTTCGACGCCGCCCTACACCCACTTTGCCGGCTCCGGTCTGTCTTCAGCACACCACAAACCGGGTCAGCTCAACTTTCAATGCCGTTCATCTCGCTACGCGCCTATGGTGGAGGGGGTTGGATTCGAACCAACGTAGGCAATGCCAACGGGTTTACAGCCCGTCCCCTTTAGCCGCTCGGGCACCCCTCCGAACAGCGCGCTCAAGTACCGCCCGAAACGCGGCGCCACGAAGTCGCGAAATATGTTGATTTAAGCCGGCCTGTCAACTTCAAACATGACAAAACCGCCTTTTCCGCCCCAATCTTCCATCGGGCCGGAAAAAGCAGTAGTGAAAATCGTCTTCTCGCCCGACATATTAGGCACCGACATGACAAAGCGCAAGCCCAGCCACAAGCGAAAAACCGCCAATCCGCGACAGAAATCCAAGGCCCGCCAGGGTTCCCTGGAGAATAGCGGCCGCAAGCCATCGCGCCCCGGCCGCGGGGCCGACTCGGATTCGACATCGCCAGCCGGCGCGGCACCTTCCGTCGCGAAGGGCGAGGCGAGGACGCCGCGCCGGCGCTTTCCCGGGCGGACGGAAGCTCCCGAAAGACCGATTAAACGCGAGTCGGAACGGCGCAAGGCATCCACTGCCGACGGATTATGGTTCTATGGTAGCCATGCCGTTCTTGCCGCCCTTGCCAACCCGCGGAGAGGCTGCCGCCGTCTGCTGGTCACCCGCGAGGCGGCGCGCCAACACGGCGAGACGTTGCAGAACCTGCTGCGGGCGCGCCAGGCGCCGCTGACCGCCGAAAGCGCCCAGCGCGCCCAACTGGAGTCGCTGTTGCCTGAGGGCGCCGTGCATCAGGGCCTTGCCCTGCGGGTCGAGCCCTTGCCGGCCCTCGCCCTGGAAGACCTGCTCGATCGTCTCGCCGACGGCGGTGACCGCCCAAACGATGGCGGCCCAAACGATGGCGGCCAAGACGATGGCAACCAAGACGATGGCCAGCAACCCGGCAGCGCCGGACGCCAAGTCATCGTCGCCCTCGATCAGGTAACCGACCCGCGCAATGTCGGCGCCATT
Organism: Kiloniellaceae bacterium; assembly: GCA_021776145.1. Taxonomy (GTDB): domain Bacteria; phylum Pseudomonadota; class Alphaproteobacteria; order Kiloniellales; family Kiloniellaceae; genus JAJFGM01. The sequence continues at coordinate 1,392 of JAJFGM010000599.1, forward strand.
CTGCGGTCCGCCGCCGCCTTCGGCGCACTTGCCGTCATCGCGCCCGCGCGCCATACGGCGCCCGCCAGCGGTGCCTTGGCCAAGGCCGCCTCCGGCGCCCTGGAGGCCTTGCCCTATATAGAGGTGAGCAACCTGGTGCGGGCGCTGGCGAAACTCAAGGCCGCCGGGTTCTGGTGTCTGGGTCTAGCCGGCGAAGCCGGACCGACCCTGGCCCAAGCCGATACGGGAGCCGATCCGAGAGCCGGCAAAAGCGTCGGCAAGAGGGTCGACAGGATGGCCAAGGCCGGCGCGCCGCTGGTCCTCGTCCTTGGCGCCGAGGGCAAGGGTCTGCGCCGGCTGACGCGGGAGAACTGTGACGCCCTGGCCCGCCTGCCAACGCGCGACCCGATTGCCAGCCTGAACGTTTCCAACGCCGCAGCGGTGGCACTCTATCAGGTCCTCGGGCACTGAAGCCCGGCTTGCCAGGCCGGGCGGGCGCGTGTTAGCGATGCCGGAGTCCAGGTGCGGCCCCACAATTCGACAGGGTTCCGTCCACCTTCGACCTGGATCTCCGGCGTTAAGGCTGTCCCGACACTTCACGGCGATCTTTGGTCATGACGGAAATCGAAGCCTATCTGAAAGAACACCGCATCGACGAAGTCGAATGCCTGGTGCCGGATATGGCGGGTATCGCCCGCGGCAAGATCCTGCCGGCCGACAAGTTCGTGCAGGACATGCAAAAGAACGGCCTGCGCATGCCGGACTCGGTCTTCGTCCAGACCGTCAACGGCGACTACCCGAACGAGGGATACGAAAAGGTGGTTAGCGCCGTGACCCGGGACGTTTACCTGCGCCCCGACCCCAGCAGTATCCGGATGGTGCCCTGGTATAGCGAGCCGACCGCCCAGATCATCTGCGACGCTGTCAACATCGACAACGAACCGGTCGCAATCTCTGCTCGCCATGTCCTGCGTCATGTGCTGGCGTTGTACGAGGAGCGTGGCTGGCGCCCCATCGTGGCGCCGGAGTTGGAATTCTATCTGGTCGACGTCAACACCGACCCGGATTATCCCCTGGAACCGCCGATCGGCCGCTCGGGAAGGCGCGAGACCAGCCGCCAGGCCTTTGGACTCGACGCGGTCAACGAGTTCGATCCGCTGTTCGAGGACGTCTACGATTTCTGCGAAGCCATGGGCCTGGAGGTGAGCACCCTGACCCACGAAAGTGGCGCCGCCCAGATGGAAATGAATTTCAATCACGGCGAGCCGCTGTTGCTCGCCGACCAGGCCTTTCTCTTCAAGCGCGCCGTGCGCGAGGCCGGCCTGCGCCATCAGGTCTACGCCACCTTCATGGCCAAGCCGATGCAAGACGAGCCAGGCAGCTCCATGCACATCCACCAGAGCCTCGTCGACAGCAAGACCGGCCGCAATCTCTTTGCCCAGAAAAGCGGCAAGGACACCACCCTCTTCCGCCAACACATCGCCGGCCTGCAAAAATACCTGCCGACCGTGATGCCGATGTTGGCCCCCAACGTGAACTCCTACCGCCGCCTGGTGCCGGATTCCGATGCCCCGATCAACACCCATTGGGGCTACGACAACCGCACGGTCGGTTTGCGCGTGCCGCACAGCGAACCGCAGGCGCGCCGGGTCGAGAACCGTCTGGCCGGCGCCGACGCCAATCCCTATCTCGCCATCGCCGCCTCGCTGGCCTGTGGCTATCTGGGCATGATTGAAAAGACCAAGCCGCGGGCGCCGGTCGAGGGCAGCGCCTACCGCCTGGCGCACACCCTGCCGCGCACGCTGCACGATGCCCTGCACCGCTTCAATGGCACCCGGGCCCTGAAAACCGTGCTCGGTGACCGCCTTATCGAGGCCGTCACCCTGGTCAAGGAGACCGAGTTGAACGCCTATCAGAAGGTTATCTCGTCGTGGGAACGCGAGCACCTTCTGCTGAACGTCTAATCCTGTTAGAATTTCGCGCGGGTCGGCCATTGGCCGCGCCAGCGGAGTGAACACCGCGCACGCTTGACGAACACCGGAGCGATCGCATGAGCCAAGGCCGGCACACTGAAGATTGCCGCCGCGGCCTCGCCGAAGAGGTCGCGACCTCGGCCCGTACCCGCCGGGCCGAATTGCTGCTGCTCTGCGCCCGCATCGGCTTCAATCCCTAGAGCCCCAGTCTCACTCGACTGCAACGAGGCGGCCGCCGCGCGCGGCCGTCCGCCAGGCTTTTGCACTTTCATCTAGGGAAATCCGAACCATGACCAGCCAACCCGCACGCAATACGACAACCTGGTGGCGCGAGGCCGACCGTCGCCATCACCTGCACCCCTTCACCGACGCCAAGGAACTCGCCGAAGCCGGCGGCAGCCGCATCATCACCAAGGCCGAAGGAGTCTGGCTGGAGGACTCCGAGGGCAACCGCATGCTCGACGGCATGGCCGGCCTGTGGTGCGTCAATGTCGGCTATGGCCACAAGGAGTTGGCCGAGGCGGCCTACAACCAGATGCTGGAGCTGCCCTACTACAACACCTTCTTCAAGACCTCGACGCCGCCGCCCATCGAGCTGGCCGAAAAACTCGCGGAGTTGACACCGGAAGGGCTCAACCACGCCTTCTATGCGACCTCGGGCTCCGAGGCCAACGACACCATCGCCCGCCTGGTACGGCGCTACTGGGCGATCAAGGGCCAGCCCGAGAAGCGCTGTTTCATCAGCCGCGACAACGCCTATCACGGCAGCACAATGGCCGCCGCCAGCCTTGGCGGCATGAAGGCGATGCACGAGCTCGACGGCCTGCCCCTGCCCGGCTTCGAGCACGTCATGCAGCCCTATTGGTACAAGGAAGGCGGCGATCTCTCGCCGGAAGACTTCGGCCTCAAGGCGGCGCGCGCCGTCGAGGAGAAGATCCTCGAACTCGGCGCCGACACGGTCGCGGCCTTCATCGGCGAGCCAATCCAAGGCGCCGGCGGCGTCATCGTGCCGCCGGCGAGCTACTGGCCGGAAATCCAGCGCATCTGCGGCAAGTACGACGTGCTCCTGGTTGCCGACGAGGTCATCTGCGGTTTCGGCCGCACCGGCCACTGGTTCGGCTCGCAGTGCCTCGACATCAAGCCCGACCTGATGCCCATGGCCAAGGGCATCACCTCGGGCTACCTGCCGTTGTCGGCGGTGATGGTTGGCGATGAAATTGCCGACACCCTCTATGGTGCCGGCGCCGAGTTTTCACACGGCTTCACCTATTCCGGCCATCCCGTCTCCTGCGCCGTGGCGCTCGCCAACATCGCCCTGATGGAACGCGAGGGGTTGGTCGAGAAAGTGCACGAGGAAACCGGCCCCTACCTGCAGGCGCGTCTGCGCGAACTGGCCAGCCACCCGCTTGTCGGCGAGGTCCGCGGTGTCGGTCTAATCGCCGGCATCGAGTTGGTCGAGGACAAGAGCACCCGCCGGTCCTATGCGGCCGAGACGGCGGTCGGAGTGCGCTGTCGCGAGAACTGCGTCCGCAATCTCGTCATCAGCCGCGCCGTCGGCGATTCCATGGTGCTGTCGCCGCCGCTTATTATCAGCAAGGCCGAGATCGACGAGTTGGTGAGTCGCCTTCAAAAAAGCCTCGACGACACCGCGCGCGAAATCGGGGCGTTGTAGTCCGGCGTTGCAAACCGCCGGGCCCGCCAGGCAGGCGATCCGGGTTGAAGAATTGCAAAGATTGCGCCGCCGCGACCTCGGTCCGGCGGCGCTCTTTTTTGCCGGCCGAACATCGGTCACCGCCCCTCGGTCCCGTGCTGCCCCGCCCGGCCTGGCCAAGTATGGTTAACGCAATGAAATCGCGTGTTAATTTGCACGCACCACCACCTAAGGTCTAAGATCGAGCGAACGAGACCACGAACCCCGGCACCACGCACCCCGGCAAGGATGCCCGAGAACGATCCATGACACCCGTGACCCCTGACCCGCTGCCGGCGGCCGTCACGGCCTCCGGTCTGGTCGTCGAACTGGTCGATGTGCTGCAACTGCCGGCGAGCTCCGACGCGCTGCCGCTGACCCGCTTCAATCACCTGACCCACGCCGGCGACGGCAGCGGCCGCCTCTTCGCCGCCGACTCGCGCGGCGCCGTATACCTGATCGCCAACAACAGCCTGGCCGAGATGCCTTTTCTCGATGTCGCCACCGTCGTCGGAAACGATCTCATCGTTGCCGGCTCGCAGGCCGGCATCCGCAGCCTCGCCTTTCATCCCGACTATGCCACGCCCGGCCGGCCCGGCTTCGGCAAGATCTTCACGGCGACGGTCGAGACCGCGGTCAGCGCCGCCAATCACCCCGACACGCCGATCTTCGGCAACCCCGCCACGACTCTCTCACACCACGACGTGCTCGCCGAGTGGACGGTGGATGCCACCAACCCGGACCGAATAGACCCGAACAGCCGGCGCGAGATCCTCCGCATCGCGCAGCCCCTGAGCGGCCATAACATGGATCTCGTCGCCTTCAATCCCAACGCGGCGGCGGGCGAAGCCGATTACGGCATGCTCTATATCGCCGTCGGTGACGGCGGCAACGCGGCGGGCATCCTATCGGATGCACACGGTTTCGGGCAGAACACGCAGGTTGCCATGGGCAAGATCCTGCGCATCGACCCTCTGGCCGGCGCCACTGCCTCCTATCAGGTGCCGAGCGACAATCCCTTCGCCGGCAATTCCGATGTCCTGCCCGAGATCTGGGCCTATGGCCTGCGCAACCCGCAGCGATTTTCCTGGGACAGTGGCGGCGACGGCAAGATGCTGATTGGCGACATCGGTCAATTCAACATAGAGGAGGTCAATCTCGGACAGGCCGGCGCCAACTATGGCTGGGGCGCGCGCGAGGGCACCTTCGCCACCGAGCCCAGCGACGAGACCGTGCTCTACGCCCTGCCGGCCGACGACGCTCAGTTCGGGTTCACCTATCCCGTTGCCCAGTACGACCACGACGAGGGCCGCGCGATCGTCGGAGGGTTCGTTTACCGCGGCGCCGAGATTCCCGAACTTCAGGGCCACTACGTCTTTGGCGACCTGCGTACCGGACGCATTTTTCACGTCGCGGAAGAGAATCTCCTGCCGGGACAGCAGGCCGCGATTCACGAGCTGACGCTGCTGCGCAACGGCGTTCCCGTGACCCTGTTGGAGCTGCTCGGCAACGACACCCGGGCCGACCTGCGCTTTGGCCTCGACGAGGCCGGCGAACTCTATCTCAGCACCAAGCGCGACGGCTTCCTGCGCACCCTCGCCCCGGCGGACCGCCCCGGTGAGGAGGTTTTCAGCTTCGAGCCCGCGGCCAGCGACTTCGACGGCAACGCCGACATTCTTTTGTCCGCCAGCGGCGGTCAGCTGGCCTATCTCGTCAACCGCGACGCGGTCAGCGTGACGAGCGCCGGCGGTATCATCGCCAATGGCACCTGGCGTGACGAAATTGCCGCCGGCGACAGCTTACGCATCGACTTTGCCGCGAACGCGATCGAAACGGTGAAAATCGAGATCATTCGCTTGGGCGCGGGCGAAACGGCGACGGCCGCGGTCCGCGACAGCGGCGGCGTCCTGCTCGGTCTTGTCGCAATCCCCGGCCAGGGCAACGCCGGCAGCAGCACCTTCGCGGCGACGATCGACCAAGGCGATCTCGACAGCCCCGGTGCCATCGCCAGCATAGAGCTGAGCCGCGGCGGCTCCGGCAGCACCTTTGTCGTCGGCCACATCGACGCGACGCAAGGCGGCGGCGGACCGCCACAGCCACCCACCGCCATCCAGGTCGCCAGCGCCGGCTTCAACGAGAACACAGGCTTCACGACGACGCTGACGGCAAACGACCCCGACACGCCCGCCGGCGCCATCGTCTATGGTCTCGAAGCCGACCCCAGCGGCGCCTTCGAGATCTTCGGCGACCAACTTTCGCTGCTGGCACCGCTCGATTTCGAGTCCCTGCCGCCGGGCTTCGCCGATCAGGGCAACGGCACCGCGACCATCGACCTGCGGATCTCGGCCAACGACGGCGACACTCCGGCCTTCAGCCAAACCCTCGCCTTCACCCTGAGTGATCTCGACGAGTCACCCGGCGGCGGCCGGATCCTTGCCTTCGACCCCGCCGCCGCCGACTTCGACGGCAACGGCGATATCCTGCTTTCCGCCAGCGGCGGGCAGCTGGCCTATCTCGGCAACCGCGACGCGGTCAGCGTTACCGACGCTGGCGGCGTGATCCCCAGCGCAACCTGGCGAGACGAAATCAGCGGTGGCGACAGCCTGCGTATCGACTTCGCCTCGAACTCCATCGACAGCGTCGACATCGAACTGAAGCGTCTGGGCGCCGGCGAGTCGGTTGCTGCGGAACTGCGCGACAGCAGCGGCGGCCTGCTCGGTCTGGTCGGAATTCCCGGCCAGGGCAGCGGCGCCAGCAGTGTCTTTACCGCGCGCATCGGCCAGGGCGATCTCGATACGCCCGGCGCCATCGCCAGCGTCATCCTGGGCCGCCAGAACGGTGGCAGCGCCTTTGTCGTCGGCACGCTTGGCGCCATCGAAAGCGGCGGCGGATCGCCACAACCGCCCAGCGCCATCCAGGTCGCCGCCGCCGACTTCGACGAGAACGCCACCTTCACGACGACGCTGACGGCGACCGATCCCGACACGCCGGCCGGCGCCATCGCCTACAGCCTCGAAGACGACCCCAGCGGTGCTTTCGAGATCGTCGGCGACCAATTGTCGCTTCTGGCGCCGCTCGACTTCGAGGCGTTGCCGCCGGGCTTCGCCGACCAGGGCAACGGAACGGCGACGATCGACTTGCGGATCTCGGCCAACGACGGCGACCACCCGGCCTTCAGCCAAACCCTCGCCTTCACCCTGAGCGACATCGACGAAACACCCGGCAGTGGCCGGGTCTTTGCCTTCGACCCCGCCGCCGGCGACTTCAATGGCAACGGCGATATCCTGCTGTCCGCCGGTGGTGGACAGCTGGCCTACCTCGGCAACCGCGACGCGGTCAGCGTCACCGACACCGGCGGGGTGATCCTCAATGCGACCTGGCGCGATGAGATCAGCGGCGGCGACAGCCTGCGATTCGATTTCGCCTCGGCGTCGATCGACAGCGTCGACATCGAGCTGAAGCGTCTGGGCAGCGGCGAATCGGTAACGGCGGATATCCGCGACAGTGCCGGCGGCCTGCTCGGTCAGGTGGCCATCCCCGGACAAGGCAGCGGCGCCAGCAGCGTCTTTACCGCCCGCATCGGCCAGGGTGATCTCGACACCGGCGGCGCCATCGCCGGCGTCACCTTGAGCCGCGGCAGCGGCGGCAGCGCCTTTGTCGTCGGCGCAATCACCGCCACGGAAAGCGGCGGCGCGCTGGCGCTTGCCGCCACAAGCAGCCCGGTTCTGCGCGCCGAAGACCTGCTGCAGCTCTCCGACGCCGCCGGCGACCTCTTACCAGCGGCCCTAGGCGCCGCGACGCGCCAAAGCCAAGACATAAAAAGCGCGTTCGGGCTCAACGTCTTTGCGGCCGCTGACGGCAACTCCGGCCTGCCGCGTCCGGAAGACGACCCGGCGAGCTTCGGCCTCGTCTAGTGCCCGACAAATCGACCCACTCGGTAGTGGGTCAGTTTGAAAATGACCGGGGTTGACACATGCTGGCAATGCTTTTGCCGGGGTGCCATATTCTAAGCATGACAGAACGCAAGAAGCGACCCGCCGATTTCAGCAAACGCGCCAAGCTCATTGTGGATATCGCCACAGGCGAGGAAGAAGACCGCGCGCCGACTCCGGAAGAAGACGGTAAAGACCCCGCCGCTGTTTCTCTTGGCAGGCGCGGCGGCAAGAAAGGCGGCCAGGCCAGAGCAAAAAGTCTAACACCGGAGGAAAGGCAGAAAATTGCCCGGAAAGCCGCCCGCGCGCGTTGGGCGAGAGACTGACAACTGCCGTTGTGTGTAACGCTTGAATCCCCACCACATGTAGCGGGGCACTCAATATACGTTTTAATGTTGACGGCACACGCCGTATAGCCTATAGCCACTCTCTGCTTTAGGGGAGTTGAGTTATGAGCGATGCATATGTGGCCCGTCTCAGGGCCGAAATCGACAGAGCCGGCAAGCGGCGCACCGACCTTCTTACGGAGATTGATCATCTCCAGGCACGGGAGGATACGTTGCGTGAGGCGTTGGAAATGTACCGCTTGAGTGCTGCGGTTGCAGTTGCGGTAGATGCCGGCAGGGTCGATGCGCCAGGCGCGCCTTCTCACACTCGGGACCGAGGCAAGTATGCTTCACGGTTCGCTTTCATCATTGACCAAATCAAACAGGCTGGGCCGAGCGGCTTAACTGTGGCTGAAATGGTCCAGCGGGCAGAGAGCGCCGGTTACGCGGTCAAGCGCAACACGCTTCGATCCCAGTTGTGGCAAAAAAAGCAAAAGGGTGGGCTCGTGAGTAGCGATGGGCGCTGGCGCTTTGTGTCAGAGGAAGAAACCGAATCGCCGGACGGCGATAAACCGTCCGGCGATTCTAGTCTTGGCAATGGCTCGTTACTGTTAAGCCATGCGGGGGCGGCATAGTGCGGGGCGTGACTCCTAATCGCGGACCCCGAGGGTGCGAGTCCCTCCGCCTCCACCTTGTGAGACCGGAGCTAGCCAGTCCGGTAAACCAACCAGCGAAAGGCCGTGAAGCCGTGCCGGGAGGTGGTACATGACAACATAGTTTAGCGGCTCTACCAGTTGGGAAGTTGGCGCTTCCCAACGGGTACCCGCAGTCTGATTATATAATGCATTGATTCCACAAAGCAATATAGATTTGTTGAGTCGTTTCAATGACTTAATCTCAGTGTGTATTTTAAATTGATCTTTTTGCTTGAACGCTCAGGCAAAGAGGTTATATATATGCTATGGCCAACGTCCTTTCACATCAGACCCGCTCTCAAATCCTTCATCTTCTCTGTGAGGGACAGTCCATCCGCGCCGTGACGCGGCTTACGGGCGTTAGCAAGAATACCGTCACCAAGCTTCTGATCGATGCTGGCAAGGCGTGCTGGGCTTACCACGACGCTAATGTGCGGGACGTGACGGCCAAGCGGGTCCAGGTCGATGAAATTTGGACATTCACCTATGCCAAGCAGAAGAACGTAGCGACCGCTAAAGCGGCACCGGACGGCGCCGGCGATACCTGGACTTGGACCGCGCTCGACGCCGACTCAAAACTGATCGTGTCTTATTTCATCGGTGGTCGCGATGGCGAATGCGCTATGTGGTTCATAGACGATCTGCGCGCCCGTCTTGCAAATCGTGTCCAGCTTACCAGCGACGGGCACAAAGCCTACTTGGAAGCCGTTGAGGGCGCGTTCGGCTCAGATATCGACTATGCGCAGCTGATCAAGATATACGGCGCGGCGCCCGAAAGCGCGAAGGGCCGCTACAGCCCAGCAGAATGCACCGGCGCCAAGAAAAAGGCCGTCGAGGGCGACCCCGACCCCAAACACATCAGCACTTCATATGTAGAGCGGAACAACCTCACTATGCGAATGCACATGCGCAGGTTCACTCGCCTGACGAACGCTTTCTCCAAAAAGGTCGAGAACCACGCCTATGCGGTCGCGCTGCACATGACCTACTACAATTTCGTTCGCATTCACTCGAAGCTGCGCATGACCCCGGCTATGGCCGCTGGTGTGTCAGATCGGCTTTGGGAGATTGGGGATATAGTGAAGTTGGTCGAGGGCTCGGAGCCGAAACCTAGCAAGCGCGGTCCATATACGAAGAAAACTAGCTAGGACGCCCTGAAAACGACCTTAAGTTGCCTATTGACAGACTGTTAATGAACCCCCTATATGGTAGTAACGAATCCTTAAGCTCCCATGTGGGGCTTTGATCCTGAGAACACCCCGTTGTGCGGAGACGTGCGGCGGGGTGTTCTATTTCAGGGGGGAGGCATGAAAACCGCACTTTTGATCGATGGGGGGTACCTTCGCGCAGCAGCAAAGGCGACCGCGAAAGGTTACGATATCGTCTTTATTGAGAAATTCGCGCATAAATGCTTAGACAAATCTGAGTATTTATTCCGGGTCCTCTATTATGATGCTCCGGAATACAACGGCTCGGCGCAAAAACCCGTTTCCGGCAAATGGACCAAATTCACTGCTAACGACCAGTGGCTTACGAACCTAGCAAAACTTGAACGCTTTGCTGTGCGTCGAGGGACGATTGGTTTTCGGGGCTGGAAACCCAAAAATATCCCGATTGCCGGTGGCCAAGCATTAAAAGACAGCGATTTTTCGCCTGTCTTTGAGCAGAAGGGCGTAGACATGCGAGTTGGCCTTGACATTGCCGCTCTATCTGACGGTCGCTCAGTGGAGCGGATCGTGTTGGTATCTGGTGACACCGACATGATCCCGGCTATGAAGCATGCTCGTAAGGCAGGCGTCGAGGTGGTCCTTATTCAGTTGCCACCGCCCATGCGCGTTCCTCACGATGGTTTGTTGGCGCATGCGGATTTGGTGCGAACTGTTCCCCTGCCCTAATTTCAAACTGACCCACTACCACCCACTCACACCCCTTGCGACCCCCAAGGCACGGCAGTATCTTGTCGCCCGCAACCACCCGGGCCGCCCCGTTGGCTCAACTGGTAGAGCACCTGATTTGTAATCAGGGGGTTGGGGGTTCGAGTCCCTCACGGGGCACCAGGGATTTCAATGCGTTACTTAATTCCCTGGAAAATCGCCCTGTCGCGAAGCAACCAGTAAGTCATCACGCGAGACGGTTTGACGGGGCTGTAGCGGTCTAACGCGCCGATCTCTTTGCACAACTACGAACGGCTCTTTGCGCAGCGCTGGCCACCCTGAAACCACAAAAGTTAGGGGTCAGGTCTTGCCTTTTGCCCCTCTGCCGGTGTAGCCTGTCGCCATGTCCCGCCCTCTCAGGCTCGAGTTCCCCAGCGCGCTCTATCACGTGACGGCGCGCGGCGACGGACACGCCGACATCTACCTCGACGACATCGATCGCCAGGCCTTTGACGCGCTGCTCGGCGAGGTCTGCCAGCGCCACAACTGGCGGGTCCATGCCGCCTGCCAGATGGGCAACCACTATCACCTGCTGACCGAAACGCCGGAAGCCAACCTCTCGCGCGGCATGCGCCAGCTCAACGGTGTCTATACCCAGCGTTTCAACCGCCGGCATCACCGCGTCGGGCATGTCTTTCAGGGCCGCTACAAGGCGATCCTGATCGAGCGCGAGACCTACCTGCTGGAGCTGGCCCGCTATGTCGTGCTCAACCCGGTGCGCGCCGGCAGGGTGCGCGCCGCCAAGGACTGGCGCTGGAGCAGCTACCGCGCCACGGCGGGGATGTCCGCGGTGCCGGCCTGGCTGCACCGCGACGGGCTGCTCGCCGCCTTCGGCCGCCGCCGCGACGTGGCGGTGGCGGGCTATCGCGCCTTTGTCGCCGAGGGGCGGGGCCAGCCTTCGCCCTGGGAGCAGTTGAGGCACCAGATCTATCTCGGCTCGGAGCGTTTCGTCGAGGCCCTGCAGGCCGACCACCTACCCGACCGCGACCTCAGCGAGATCCCCGCCGGTCAGAAACGCCCGGCCCCGCGGCCGCTCGCGGCCTATGCGGCGCGCGCGGCGAGCCGCGACCTAGCCATCGCCGAGGCTTACGCCAGCGGCGGTTATAGCCTCAAGGACATCGGCGCGCACTTTGGCCTCCACTACTCCCGGAT
>JAJFGM010000600.1 GCA_021776145.1 Kiloniellaceae bacterium
GAAGCCCGCCCGCTCCATACGGCGGGTCAGCAACATGCCGAGGGTCTGGTGGGCGTTGCGGCCTTCGAAGGTATAGGCGACCAAGAACCATTTGTTGCCGCGGGGGAAGGTCTCGACGAGCAGGCCATCGCGGCTTGGCAGGAGAGAGCGCCAGCGCTGGACCTCAAGCCATTCGCGCACCAACGGGGGCAGGTCGCGCCACACCGCCGGGTCGGCGAGGATGGCGCGGACGCGGTCGGCCAAGTGGGTCGACAACGGAAACCGGCCGCCGTTGTAAGCGGGAACCTTGGCGTCGCCGACGGCGGCGCTGGTTTCGACGGACATCTCGTGGACGCGCTCGAAGCGCAAGGTGCGGCCGGCGAAAACGAACGTGTCGCCGGGAGTCAGGCCGTGAACGAAGCTCTCCTCGATTTCGCCAAGTACCCTGCCGCGGCCCAAGCGGACCTTGAGCATGGGGGTCTCGACGATGGTGCCGACGTTCATGCGGTAGCGGCGGACGGCAGCCGGGCCGGCGATGTGGTGGGTGCCGTCGGCCTCGCGGTGGAGCCGGCGATAGCGGTCATAAGCGCCCAAGGCGTAACCGCCGGTGGCGACGAAGTTGAGCACGTCGTCGAAGTCGCGGCGCGGCAGCCGGGCATAGGGGGCGGCGCAGCGGACCTCGGCAAACAAGGCGTCCTCGCTGAACGGGCCGCTGCAGGCCATGCCGAGAATATGTTGGGCGAGGACATCGAGGGCGCCAGGGCGGAACGGCAGGCCGTCGAGAGTGCCGGCAGCGACGGCATCGACGGCGGCGCGGCATTCCAGGACCTCGAAACGGTTGGTCGGGATGAGGGCGGCGCGGCTCGGCTTGTCGAACTGGTGATTGGAGCGGCCGATGCGCTGGAGCAGCCGGGTCGAGCCCTTGGGAGCGCCGATTTGGACGACCAAGTCGACGGCGGCCCAGTCGATGCCGAGGTCGAGGGACGACGTGGCGACGACGGCGCGCAGGCCGCCACGGGCCATGATGGCCTCGACCTTGCGGCGCTGCTCCGGCGACAAACTGCCGTGGTGCAGGGCGATGGGCAGGTTGTCCTCGTTCAAGCGCCAGAGGTTCTGGAAGATGATCTCGGCCTGGGCGCGGGTGTTGACGAAGACCAGGGTGGTGGTCGCCGCGCGGATCATCTCGTAGACCTTTGGCAAGGCGAAGATGCCCATGTGGCCCGACCACGGCAGGTGCTCGTCGTTGGCGATGATCGACACTTGCGGCTTGGGGGCAGCCTGGCCGCGGACCTCGATAACGGCTTTGCCGTCGCCGGCCGGGGATATCCAGCGCAGCAGGCGGCCGGTGTCGGCGACTGTGGCGCTGAGGCCGACGCGGCGGCACCGGGGGGCGAGGCGGCTCAAACGGGCGAGGCCAAGGGCAAGCAGGTCGCCGCGCTTGTTTTCCTCGATGGCGTGCAGTTCATCGACGATGATGCAGCGCAGACCGGCAAACAGATCCGCGGCGTCGGTATAGGACAACAACAGGGCCAGGCTTTCGGGGGTGGTCATCAACAACTCGGGCGGCGAGCGGCGCTGGCGCTGGCGCTTGTGGGACGGGGTGTCGCCGGTGCGCGATTCGGCGGTGAAGGGCAATCCCATTTCGGCGATGGGTTGTTGGAGGTTGCGGTGGATGTCCACCGCCAGGGCCTTCAATGGCGAAATGTACAGGGTGTGCAGGCCGCGCCAAGACCCCTCCACCTCAGCCAACTCGACCAAACTGGGGAGGAATCCCGCCAGAGTCTTGCCGCCGCCGGTGGGGGCGATCAGCAGTGCCGAGTGACCGGCGGTGGCGGCGGCCCGCATTTGTAACTGGGGGTCGTGGGGAGCCCAACCGCGGCTGGCAAACCATGCCGTGAAGGCCGGCGGCAGTAGTGCCGGCGGTGCCCGCCCGGGGTGTTGATCGGCCGCACTCATGACCCCCGGGCAGCGTCCGCATAGGCGACCGCGATGTCAGCCGCGACGGCAGCATTGGCGCGCAACAGGGCGGTATTGGCGTGCAGGGTCCGGCCATCACTGTGGCGGGACAACTCCGCCAGCAAGAACGGCGTGATCGCGTAGCCGGTGACGTTTTCGGCGCGCGCCGCGGCGAGGGCGTCGGCGACCCATCCTTCGATGGCTTGCAAGGGGATGGCGGCGTCAGCCGGGCAGGGGTTGGCAAATACGACGCCACCGCCGAGGCCGAGTGACCAATGGGCGTCGAGAATGGCGGCTGCCTCGGCCGGGGTGTCGGCGCGCTGAACGACCGACAACCCGCTGTCGACGGCGTGAAACGCGGGGAAGGCGCTGGTGCCGTAACCGACAACAGGCACACCCGCGGTCTCCAGCACCTCCAGCGTGCGCGGCAGATCGAGGATCGATTTGGCGCCGGCACAGACCACGGCGACGGGGCTGCGCGACAGCTCAGTCAAGTCCGCGGAAATGTCATGGGTCTCTGAGACCCCGCGATGGACGCCGCCGATGCCGCCAGTGGCGAACACCCGAATGCCGGCGCGGGTGGCGGCGATCATGGTGGCGGCGACGGTGGTGGCGCCGAGCCGCCGGGTGGCGATGGTGGCGGCGATGTTGCGGCGGCTAACCTTGACGACATCGTCGGCGGTGGCCAGCAAGTGCAGTTGATCGGCGTCCAAGCCGACGACGATCTGGCCATCGATCAGGCCCATGGTGGCGGGTTCGGCGCCACGGTCGCGGATCGCGGTTTCCATGGCGGCAGCGGTTTCGAGGTTTTCCGGATCCG
>JAJFGM010000007.1 GCA_021776145.1 Kiloniellaceae bacterium
GTATTCATCCGCACGAGAAAGATCCTGCGGCCAATCCTGCATCTGGCCGAGAAGAACGGCTTCCGATTGCGCGGGCGTTTCGAAATGGAATTCCGCGGGGAGCGCCAGGATCGTTTGGTCTTCGCACGCCATAATGCGCCATCGGCACGCGCCGCGGGCGCGCGGGGTTGAGCGGCGGATGATCGTCCCGAACTTCATCGATCCCGGGTGTTTCTATTTGAGAAACGCCGCCGCGGTGGTGGTGACGAGCCGGGATGCCGTGCATTTTGTCGGCGAAGAGGGTGCGTCCCTCAGACAGCACACGGCACAGCCGGCAGGTTGGTCGGCATTCATGCAACAGCTTGCCAACCCCTTGCCGGGCGGCGCCGTCGCCGAGTTGGCCTCGGCCATCCCCGACCTCGACGACGAACTTTGGCGGCGGTTGCTCGCCGATGGTTTCCTGTTGCAAGCCACAACCGCCGAGCGGTTGTCGGTGCGGCGGGATCGCGTGTTCTCGGAAAACAACGGGTTTCATCTTGTTGCGGCGGATCCCGCCTGCGGCCAGCTTGTGGTTGCCTGCACCGGAAGCATCGTCGCCGGGCTGATGGCCCCGACCCTGCTGAGCCTGTGTTATGCCCGGTTTCAACGCCAGCTGGATGTCGTCCTGTCGCCGACGGCGGAGAGGTTCCTGACCCGTGATCTGCTCGAGTCCTACGGCATTCGCACCTGGGTCGATGCCTTCGAGCGGCGCGACGGAATCCCCGTGCCGCATGTCCATCTCGGACGTTCCGCCGACTGCATCCTGGTCATGCCGGCGACGGCCAACGCGCTCTATCGTCTGGCGCATGCGACTTGCACGGACCTGCTCTCGCTGAGCGTTGCCGCGAGCCGGACGACCGTCGTCGTGGCCCCCGCCATGAACGATGCCATGTGGAACAACCGCGCGGTTCAACGTAACGTGCGGCTTCTGCGCGAGGACGGCATGTTCGTCGTCGAGCCGACGCTGATCTTCGGCGCTGCCGATCTGGCGAAACAAGGCCAGCCGATGTATGGCGGGCATGGCTCCTTATGGGCGGGACCGCGGGTGCTCATGCAAACCTTGACGGAAATCCTGCGTCCAAAAGAGGTGTAAAAGCAGGTTTGACTCTCGCGCCTCCTACGGCATGCTTCCGGCCCGAGCGCAAAGAGGGAACCCTGAAAGGACATGCGAAACTACAACGTCGGCATCATAGGGCTCGGAGTCATTGGGCGGACCTTCCTCGCCGAGATGCGCGCGCACAGCCGTTTTACCGTGGTCGCCGCTTGGGATCCGAGCGAGACCTCCCGCGCCGCGGCGGCGGTCCTGGCACCGGATCTTAATCTCGTCGACAGCGCCGAAGCGGTCATAGCCGACCCCACCGTCGAGCTCGTCTACATCGCCAGTCCGCCGCGGAACCACTGCGATTACGTCCTGGCCGCGGTCGCCGCCGGCAAGGCGGTCTATTGCGAAAAGCCGCTCGGCGTCGACCTCGACAAAAGCCGCGCGACAGCGGCGGCCATCGCCGACTCGGGCCTGCCCAACATCGTCAATTTCAATCACGGCAAGGCGCTTTCCAGCAACTTCGTCGAAGAGCGCATCGCCGCCGGCGACGTCGGCACCATCGTCGGCATCGATTGTTTCATCCACCTGTCGCAGTGGCCGCGCGCCTTCCAGGAGACGGCGAGCTGGCTGGCCGGGCGGGCCCAGGGCGGCTTTACCCGCGAGATGCTGTCGCACTGGATTTACCTGACCCGCCGCCTGCTGGGACCGGGCCGCTTGCTGCACAAGAAGGTGACCTATCCGCCCGACGGCGTCGGCGCCGAGACCCGTGTTATCGCCGAGTTCGACTTCGGCGGCGTGCCGCTGGTCATCAACGCGGCCTGCGGCGGCGTCGGCCCCATCGGCACGGTCTATACGATCTGGGGCGAGAAGCAGTCCTTCCGCCTGCACAGCGGCGGCAATGTCAGCAGCGCCCGCGACGCGACCTGGCGGGAAGAATTCGCCGACGTCCGGGACATCGACCAGGTGGATCGCGAACGCAGCCTCGACGGCGTCGCCGCGCTGCTCGACGGCGAAGCCGCCGCCATGCCGAGCATCGCCGATGCCCTGGCGGTGCAGGAACTGATCGAGGAAATCCTCGCCTAGCTGCGTGCATCAAGGATCAGAGAAATGACCTATTACCCGAAACTCACCGAAGACTGGGCCGCGAGCGCGGCCGAGACCGCCGGCTTCGACCCCGGGCGTCTTGCCGCCGCCGTCGCTTTCGCCGAGGCCAACGAATCGCCCTGGCCCAGGGATCTCGAAAGGGCCGGCGACGTACCTGGCCTCAGCCAGTTCGAAAAGGCGCCGTGGAACGAGGCGCTCGGTCCCTTCAAGCCGCGTGGTGGCGCCAGCGGTCTGCTCCTGCGCGGCGGCCGCATGGCGGCGCGCTGGGGCGACCCCGGGCGCGTCGACATGACCTTCAGCATCGCCAAGAGCTATCTGGCGGTGCTTGCCGGTATCGCCATCGGTGACGGCCTGATCGCCGGCCTCGACGCGCGCGTCGCCGATACCGTGCCCGGCGCGGCCTTTGCCTCGGACCACAACGCCGCCATCACCTGGCGCCACCTGCTGAATCAGACCAGCGAGTGGGAAGGCACGCTGTGGGACAAGCCCGATCTGGTCGACCGCAACCGCCGGGTCGGCCCGGGGTCGGACAATAGCCGCAAGGGCGAACACCGCGACCTGCAGGCGCCGGGAAGCTTCTGGGAATACAACGATGTCCGCGTCAATCTGCTGGGACTGGCCCTGCTGCATGCCTTTCGCCGGCCGTTGCCCGAGGTCCTGAAGACCCGCGTCATGGACCCCATCGGGGCCTCCAGCGGCTGGAGCTGGCACGGCTACCGCAATTCCTTCGTCGAAATCGACGGCCGGACCCTGCAGTCCGTGCCCGGCGGTACGCACTGGGGCGGCGGTATCCAGATCGACAGCTTCGACCACGCCCGCTTCGGCCTCTTGATCCTTCGTGGCGGCCTGTGGGACGGCAAGCGCATCCTGCCCGAGGGCTGGAGCGAGGCCCTGCGAACGCCCTGCGCCATCAATCCAGGCTACGGCCTGCTGTGGTGGCTGAACGCCGGCCGGCGCGAGTGGCCGGGCGCGCCGGAAGCAAGCTACGCCGCCGTCGGCGCCGGGGCCAACCTGCTGTGGATCGACCCCGACGACGATCTCGTGCTCGTTGCCCGCTGGGTCGACCAGGAGAAGATGGCCGACTTGGTCGGCGCCTTCGTTGCCGCGTTGACCTAACGAATTTTTGGCTGAGCGGCCGTTCCGCTAAGTCCGCTTCTCGGCGATCACTTCCGCCAAGAGGCAGAGC
>JAJFGM010000061.1 GCA_021776145.1 Kiloniellaceae bacterium
CAGCCCGGGCAAATCAACCTGCGGCCGGACCACAAACTTGTCTATCGCCGGGTCTGGGACGATTCCAAGGCACGGGTCCGTGGCGTTCGCCATATGTTGGATGATCTCGCCAAGGTCGCCGGGTAAAGCGTACAATCAGAGTGCTGTGCCGGAAGCGGCGGCGTGACTTCGACGCTCGGTCGCATAGCTTCGACGTTCGGTCGCGGGCGTGAGCGAATCGGGCTAGACTAGGGCTGTGTCGGGCTCGCGTTCAGTTAATACGTGGGCCAACAGGGGTGCCGGTAGGGATTGAGTGGTTATGCGTCAGCGAAACTGGAACTTTTTTCTTATTTCGGCGGCCGTCTTGGCTGCTTTCGGCGGGGCGAGTCTCGCTTTTCTTGCCATGTTGCCGGACCCGGCGGAGAATCGGCGTGTCGTTCTGGAACTGCGCAGCGCAAGTGAGATCTTGAATAGTGAATTGGGCAACGCCGGAGTCGAATCAGGTGTCGAGCCGAGTGGCGAACCGGGGGCGGCTGGTGACAATCTAACGGCCGCCGCCGCCCGCGCGGTTCTGCAACGCAGCGCCGATGATGCCGCCCAGCGCATCAACCGCTTGAATACCCAGCTTTCGACCCTGGATCGTCAACACAGCCGTCAGCAGGAGAATCTCGACGGTTTGGCGGGCGATTTGTGGTCGGAAGTGCTTGAAGCCATGAATGTCGAAGAGGAACAGCGCAGTTTGGCTGAACGCCTTGTTGCGATCAGTGCTGAGCGCGCGGAGATCTCGGACGCGCGGGACAAGGCGTTGGCCGAACGCGAAGAAGCGTTGAACAGGTTGACGACTGGCGAAGCCGCAAGACAGGTGCTGGCGCAACAGTTCGCGGTCGAGCGGGAGCAGTTGAAGCTGCAGACTGAGGCACTGGCCAAAGCCCGTGACGAGGCCTTGGTCGAATTGGCGGAGACGACTCGGCAGAAAAGCGTGCTGACCGAACGATTGACGTCGCAGGACGCGCGACTGAAGGCTGAAATTGCCGCATTGACACAGCAGCGTGATAGCGCACAGGCGGCACAGCAGGTCGCCGATGCTCAAAACCGGCAATTCAGTGAACAGTTGGCCGCCGCGCAGCAAAACACCACGACACAGGCCGGCGCGCTGGACGAACTACGTCAGCGCCTTGCCTTGCTGGCCGAGCAATCTGCCGAACAGGCGGCAGATATCGACAGTCTGACGATTGCGCGTGACGCGGCTTTGGAAGAACTGCGGCAAAGCGAGACGGCGCGGCAACTGATCGCCACGAATTCGGCGGCGGAACAGCAGCGCTTGACCGCACAACTAGCGGAATTGACCGGCGAACGTGACGCCGCCCTGCTTCAGCTTGCCGAAGACCGGTCCGCGCGTGACGCGGCACTGCGCCAGGTCGCGGACAAGCAAGCCGCTTTGGAGGCGCTCACCAGCGCGTCCACGGAGGACCTGGCGGCCGCGCGCGACCGGGCAAGCGAGCTCGGCGGTGCCCGCGATGCGGCGGTTGCGGAACTGCGTCAAAGCGAAAGTCAGCGACAGGAACTGGCGGCGGAACAGCGCCGCCTGAACACTGAATTGGACGCCGTGGCGCGTGACCGCGACGCCGCCGTTCGCCAGCTTGCCGAGAGCCAAACCGCACACGATGCGGCACGGCGCCAGCTTGCCGACAAGCGAGATGAAATCGACGAAAGCGCGAAGGCGTCGGAAGACGAACTGGCCGCGGTGCGGAATGAGTTGGCAGAACTCGCGGCGGCGCGCGATACGGCACTGCGCGAGGTAGCCGACGGCCGAACTAAAATTGCTGAACGCGCGAAGGCGTCGGAAGACGAACTGGCCGCGGTGCGGAATGAGTTGGCAGAACTTGCGGCCGCGCGCGATACGGCACTGCGTCAGGTCGCCGACGCTCGAGCTGAAATCGACGATCGCGCCAAGGCGTCGGAAGACGAACTGGCCGCGGTACGCAACGAGTTGGCTCAGCTCGCGGCCGCGCGCCAGACCGCAGTGGTGGCCAAGGATGAAGCAGAGGCGGCACGGCGCGGACTGGAAGAACAGGTCGCCGCCATGACCGCGCAAGCCGATGCGCTGACGGCAGAGAACGCGCTGTCTGCCGGCCTGCGCGAGAGCTTAGAGGCTGCATCTCGGGTTACCGCCGAAAAGCTCGACCGCGTGGCGCGACAGCGCAATGAATTGACTTTGCAGAGCGAGAAACTCGCCGCGCAGGTGGCACTCAAGGAAATCGAAAACAAGAACCTGTTCGCGGCGCTGGAGGCGGCGAGGGTCGATCAGCAAAACCTGCTGGCGGCGATCGAAAGCGCAAAATCCGAAGCTGCGGGGTTGCGGGAGCAGGTCGCGGGGTTGGAACGGGATCGTGCCGGTCTGCGGGAAGATATTGTCGCCGCGCGGGCCGATGGCGATGGTCTGCGCCGCAGCCTGGCCAAGATGGCGGCCCGGCAACAGCCAGCCGACGAGGCGGTGCCGAGTGTGGCGCCGGAGGTTGTTTTGAAGGAGACCGGCAATAGCGCTGAACTTGCCGCCATGAAGCAGCAACGCGATCGTTTCGAAGCCGAATTGTCAAAAGCCGACGCCGCCCTTGCGGATCTGCGGCAGCGCCTCGCCGCTGTCAGCGGTGACCGCGACACTCTGTCCAGGCGCGTCACGCTGATGGAAGGCGAGGGCCAGAAGTCTGCCGAGAAGGTGTCACGGCAATTCGGAGACCGTGAAGACCTGGTCGATGCGTTGGAAGCGTTAAAAATGGAGAACGAGACCTTATCAGGCCAGCAACAGGCGGCGCAGGACGCGCGCCAGGCCATGGAACTTCTGGTCGGGAGCACGCAAGAAAAGCTGACCGAGTTGGCCAACCAAGTCGAAGCCTTAAGGTTAAGGGAAGGAGCCTTGACATCGGAAGTAGCTGAACTCAGCGACGCCCGCGAGGACTATCTGTGTCAGCTGCGGTTGGTCAAGGATACCTGGTCGGCCTTCCCCGGTGGAGATTTGCCGCTTGGCTCGGCATCGCCGATCGCTGATCGCATGGAGTGCGGTCTGCGGTCCTATCGCAGCGGCAATTACGAATTGGCATTCCAGACCTGGATGGTACTGGCAAAGCGGGGTGTGCGCCGCGCCCAGTTCTACATCGGCGGGCTTTACAATGACGGCCGCGGTGTGCCGGTCGACCGCGCCCGCGCCTATTATTGGCTTGCGTTGTCGGCGCGGTCTGGATTTGACAAGGCAGCGCCACTCCTGCGCGAGATTGAGGCGACTCTCAGCGAGACCGAGCGTGGTGACGCCGAGGCCTGGTTGCAGCGCGTCGACGGCTGACTTACGGGTCTACTGCCGTCTAGGGCTTTTCGGCCATGAGTTCGGTCGGATCACAACCTTCCCACCATGCCTTCAGGCGCACCTTCATGGGGATCTGAGTGATCTCGTCGTCCGCACCAGGAGATGATCCGGAGCCATCCACCTCTGACGCGCCGCCGTTCACTGTGCTTGCGGCTGCCCCGCAGTCAGCGGTGGTCTCCTGGTCCCCGGTCTTTTTCGTAAGCATGTTGGTGGCACGGTCGAGTTCGGTGATCAGAACGCCGGCGGATTCTTCGCTTTCCTTTAGAACGGACCCGATCGAGTGGCCGTGGACATTGATGAGATCCAACTGCCGGGGATCCAGATCCGCCTTGGCTTCCAGCACCTCGGCCAAGACGCGGTGCGTGCTGGCGACCACTTCCTTGACGCTTTCGAAGTGCTGTTCCTTGTTGATCTCGTCGATTTCCAGCAGGGCCGAAGCGATCGCCTTCAAGGACTCCTCCATCATCGGATGGTTCGGATCCTTCTCGGCGAGCTCTTTGCATTTTTCGGCTATGTGGCTGACTTGGCGTGAGAGGTGAAAGAACTTTTGGATCGACAGGTTGCGCAGTGTTTGGCGCACACGCAATTGCGTCAACTCGGCGGTCTTGTCGCCGGTCACGCAGTGTCGGAGAGTATTGGGTACCGCAATCGCGTCGAGATCTTCCTCGGTCTTTTCTCGATCTTCGGGGCGGCGATCCGGACCGACATAATCGGCGGTGGCAATGAAATTCTTGCGGTCTTCGATTTGCGAAACTACGCGTTGGCGCAGAATTTTTGATGTTACCGGCTTGACGATCATATCGTCGCAACCAGCTTGCAGTGCGGCCTGAACCGCTTCCATTTCCGGTTTCCAAGTCAGCGCGACGATGACAACGAAGGGGTCGTCCATTTTCAGCTTAGCGCTGCGAATGTCCTTGATCGTCTGACAGACCTGACTGCGTTCGATGTCAATGTCGACGAAGACCAGTTCGGGCAACACCTTCTCGAAGCGTTCGGTGAGTTCCTCGATCGCCTCGCAGCCGTGAATCTCGCGAAATCCTATGCGCTGCAGGGTTTCCTTGAGCGACGCTCGGCTCTTGGTATCCGCATCGACGTGCAGAACCTTTGCCCCGGCGAGCTTGGATTGTGTCTGGTCTTCGGTGAGACTCTCGACCGGCATCTTTATTGGGACCCGATTAGCTTGACTGGCATTGAGGGCCGATCTCGATTTTCATCGGAACCGATGGTTTCGCTGTCGAACGCGCCGGTTGTGGCCCAGGCCAGACCCGCAGCACCTTCGCAGATATTCAGAATGCCCGAATAGCGTTAAGCCTCGGTTACTTCCGAAACTGCCAAAGGTGCGGCTAAATCGCCATCTTCCCGTGCCAAATCAAAGAGTTGGAAAAAGACCTCGGGGGGATGCGCACCGGAAAGCGCGTGCTGCCCGTTAAAGATGAAACAGGGTACGCCCTGTATGCCGATTTTGCGTGCATAGGCGTCTTCGGCACGGACCTCCTCCTCGAGAGCGTCGCTGGCAAGGAATTCCAGCACCGCCTCGGACGCGAGGCCGGCATCAGAGGCGACCGCGGTCAGAGTCTCGAAGTCGCCAATATCGCGACCCCGGACGAAATAGGCATCGAACAGGCCTTGGACGACCTCGTCCTGTCGGCCTTCCTGTCCGGCGTAACGAATCAGCCGGTGCGAGGCTATGGTGTTTGGAGTGTGTTTTATGGCATCGAAGGCGAAGTCGATGTTCTCCTCGGCGCCGGCCTCGCGGACCCTGTCATAGACAGCCTTGGCATTTGCCGTGCCGCCAAACTTCGTCTCGAGGTAAGTTTGCCGCTCCATGCCCGAGGCCGGCATCTCTGGATTGAGTTGGAAGGCTCGCCAGTTGATCTTAATCCCGGGTTGCGGGCGCTGTTGCAGGGCGCGTTCGAGGCGGCGCTTGCCGATATAGCACCAGGGGCAGACCGTGTCTGAGAAAATATCGATTTCGATCACCGGCTTTTCCTTTCCATGGCGCCTTCCGGGCGGCCCAAGAAGTCAGCTTTTGTCGGCACTTGACCTTTGCCGAGTCCTCCTCCAAGCATAGCAGAGGGTTTCGCCGACGCGGTAAGCAAAAGCCGCGCGGGTATCACTTTGGCAGGAGGCGGGCATGGCTGCTGGGCGCGCGACGCAGTCGATTTTCGAGCAGGGGTTGGCCCCCAACGACGCAAATTCGGTGGCTCTGACACCGGTCAGCTTCTTGCACCGGGCGGCGGCGGTCTATCCGGACAAAGTCGCGGTGATCCACGGCGACAAGCGCTTTACGTACCGGGAATTCGAGACCCGGGTCTGCCGGCTGGCTTCGGCTCTGGCCAAACGTGGCCTGGGACAGGGTGACTGCGTCGCCATCATGGCCACAAACACGCCGGAAATGCTCGAGGCCCACTATGCCGTGCCGATGTTGGGCGGGGTTCTCAATTCATTGAACTATCGCCTCGATGCGGCGACCATCGCCTTTATTCTCGAGCACGGCGAAGCCAGGGCGCTCATCACCGACCGTGAATTCTCGGCAACCATCAAGACTGCCCTCGCGTGCTGCAGGCGTGAACTCTTGGTTATCGACATCGACGACCCACTGGCCGAGGACGGTGAGTGTTTGGGCGAGCTCGACTACGAAACGTTTCTTGCGCAAGGCGAGGAGGCATTCGATGCCGGTCAACCGCGCGACGAATGGCAATCTCTTTCGCTGCTTTACACCTCGGGCACGACGGGGAATCCCAAGGGCTGTGTCTATCATCACCGTGGCGCCTACCTGAACGCCATCGGCAACATGGTGACCATGGGAGTGGTGCGGGATTCCGTCTATCTGTGGACCCTGCCGATGTTTCATTGCGACGGCTGGACCTTTACCTGGGCGGTGACCGCGGCGGCGGCGACGCATGTCTGCCTGCGCCGGGTCGATCCGGCCCTGATCTATGCCAGTATCAAGCGCAACGGCGTGACCCATATGTGTGGGGCGCCGATCGTGCTCACGCTGCTGGCCAATGCGCCGGAGTCCGTCAAAACGACATTCGATCACCCCGTCGAGTGCGCAACAGGCGGCGCGGCGCCGCCCAGTGCCGTGATCGAGGCGATGGAGGCAAACGGTTTTCGCGTCACCCACCTCTACGGTCTGACGGAAACCTACGGACCATCCACGGTTTGCGCCTGGCAGGACGCTTGGATCGAGCTCGATATACAGGCGCGCTCCGCCAAAATGGCGCGCCAGGGAGTCAACTACCTGACCTTGGAGGGGGCGAGCGTCAAGGATCCGGAAAGCATGCAGGATGTGCCGTGGGACGGCGCCACCATGGGTGAACTGATGTTGCGCGGCAACACGGTGATGAAGGGTTATTTGAAAAATCCGCAGGCCAGCCAGGCGGCCTTTGCCGGTGGTTGGTTCCACAGCGGCGATCTGGCGGTCCGCCACGCCGACGGCTACATCGAGGTCAAGGACCGCTCCAAGGACGTGATCATTTCTGGTGGCGAGAACATTTCCAGCCTCGAAGTCGAGGAGACCCTCTACCGTCACCCGAAAGTTCTCGAGGCCGCGGTTGTCGCGGCGCCGGACGAGACCTGGGGCGAGGTGCCCTGCGCCTTCGTCGCCCTGCGCGACGGGAACGAGGCGACGGCGGCAGAGATCACGGCCTTTTGCCGCCAGAGCATGGCGCACTTCAAGGCGCCGAAGAAAGTCGTGTTTGGAGAATTACCCAAGACCTCGACGGGAAAAATCCAAAAGTTCGTCTTGCGCGACCGGGCAAAGGAGCTTTGACCCCACCATGAGCAATCCCGCTGATATCTTCGACCTTACCGGCAAGGCCGCCATCGTGACCGGGGCATCGAGCGGCCTGGGGTGGCATTTTTCTCAGGTCTTGGCGGCCGCCGGCGCCAAGGTGGCGATCGCGGCGCGGCGCGGCGAGCGGCTGGCGGCCTTGGTTGAGCGCATAGAGGACGGTGACGGGCGCGCCGTTCCGATCGTTCTCGACGTCACCGACCCGCAGTCGGTGCGAGAATGCATCGCCGCCGCCGAAACTGAGCTGGGGTCAATCTCCATCCTCGTCAACAACGCCGGCATTGCCATTGCCAAACCGCTTCTGCAGCAGGAGTTGGCGGACTGGGAGCGCGTGCTCAGTACGAATTTGACCGGTGCCTGGCTGATGGCGCAGGAAACGGCACGCCATATGGAGCGTCAGGGGCACGCCGGTTCGATCATCAACATTGCCTCGATACTGGGCATCGGCGCGACCGGGCAACTTTCCGGCTATTGCGCCGCCAAGGCCGGGTTGGTCAATCTGACGCGGGCCATGGCCATTGAGTTGGCGCGCCTCGGCATTCGCGTAAATGCTTTGGCCCCGGGCTACGTCGAGACCGATATCAATAGCGATTTTCTCGCCAGCGCGGCTGGCCAGTCCATGAAGAAGCGCATTCCGCAGCGGCGTTTCGGCACGCCGAAAGATCTCGATGGCGCCTTGCTGCTCCTCGCGTCCGATGCGTCGCGATTCATGACCGGCAGTGTTCTGGTCGTCGACGGTGGCCAGTCCGCGGCCGTTTGACCGCGGTCCGCAAGAAAACGTCAGTCGGGTCCGTTGCGATTGTGGTGTCGAACCCTGCGGTCGAAGCGGTCAGTTGCTTGACGGGCGGTTGGAGTCAGGCGACGTCGGATCGTGCATCGTGCGCAGGCAATGGGAAATGAAGTTGAGGGCGTCTTCCGAAAAATCGAAACGAATTCCCAGCACGTTTGTATGCCGCCACAGGCACTCCGCGCGAAGCGGTGCCAAATCCGGGTGACCGATGGTAAGGTCTGGGCTCTCGGGAACGGGCGATTCGAACTGCAATTTGGCGCCGCCGAGCGAGATGTCCTTGATCTCGCAGCACCAGACGTCGTTTGCCAGATGCGCCAGGACCCGAGCGTTGCGGTGAATGATATAGCGGGGCCAGGTGCGAAGTTCGCGCCGGCGGGCAGTGGGCACCGTCATCACGGCGCCTCTTTGCGGCTCAGGATGAATAAGCCAGACATGTGACCACCATGGGTACGCACCTGTTAAGTAATCGTTAGGAGGCAGAATTTTGGGTCGAATGTGCCGTACTTCGCCCAAGGTGGGCTGCCATTCCGGGGTGGGCATGGCGGTTCGGGGGGGTCGACGCGATGCGTTAAGCTTCCCTTAGCGACAAGTCTGACAAGTTGGCCCGTGCGGCGAGATACCCGTGCGGCGAGATACCGGTGCCGCGATATGCCGGTGCCGCGGTTTGCCGGAGCGGTGGTCGAGGTCTTCGCGAACCCGCCGATCATTCCATCGGGGCTAGGAAACGGGGCCGCTTTTGCAGCAAATCTCAGACTTTGTTATCTATCACGACCCCAAATTCTACGCGGCCTTTCCAGCAGCCATAAGCCTGGACGACAGCCGTATTCTGGTGTTCTTCCGTCGGGCTCGAGACCTGCGCCGCCTGCAACCGGCGAGAATAAGGGCCGACGATCCCTGCTTCTCCTCGATTGACCACGTCGATTCCCGATCCGAAGTGGTGCAGATCGAGCTCGGACCGGACCTTGCGGTCATCGCCGAGGCGAAAGGGCTGCCGGTCAATCCGGAAGCCGCCGATCAGGACGCCAGCGTGCTGGCGCTGCGGGACGGCCGCTTGCTGCTGTCCGGGTTCAGTTGGTATCCCTTTCCGGCTTCGCACCGCCATGTCGTCGAGTCCTACGGCGGCGGTTATAGCGGCGACCCTGAATCCGGATGCCTTTTCATGTTTTGGGGCGGCTACACTCGGTCCAGCGCCGACGCCGGTCGCAGCTGGAGTCCCCACCGTTATTTGCCGCCGGTTCCGGATCTGCCCGATCTGGTCCCCGGTAAGCGGCCCCATTTCGGCGGCGCCTTGCGCGGCCGCGGCGTCGAAGCGCCGGACGGCACGCTGTTGTTGCCGGCCTATGCCGCCTTGCCGGCCAACGGCTACCGTCACGCCGGCCATCTCATGGCGTCAAGGGATGGCGGCGAGACCTGGCATTTTCGGGCCCGCATGGCCGTCGACCCCGAGGGCCACGGCGGATTTACTGAACCGGCCCTGCATTTGACCCCCTCCGGGCGCCTGCTTGCCCTGCATCGCACAGTTGGTCTCGATGATCGTTTGGCCGTGGTCGAATCGGAGGATCTTGGCGAGAGTTGGGGACCCTGGCGGCTGAGCGGCGTTCGCGGCCATCCCTGTGACCTCCAGCCCCTGCGCGACGGACGCCTGCTGCTGGTGTACGGCTATCGCCATAAGCCCTATGGCATCCGGGCCCGCATCATCGACGGGGAGGGGCGGAACCTTGACTCGGCCGACGAGATTGTCATTCGCGACGACGGCCCGTCGCCGGATCTTGGATACCCCTGGGCGACCGAGTTGGCGGACGGTCGTGTGCTGGTGGTCTATTACCTGTGCGATGCCCTGGGCACCCGCCACATCGCGGGGTCCGTCCTCGCGATTTGAACCGAGTGGCTCGACACAGAGATTATGACTGTCTCATGGAAGCCACTCGTCCCTCTGGGGGCGTTGCGCCACTTGCCCGCTGTGCTCGAGATATGCCCCAGCGACCGACCTCGATTTTGCGCCCGGCGCCAACTCTGGCGCCAACTCTGGCACCAACTAGGGACCGAGCGCCAAGCACGAACCGAATCGAATTTGCACACGCGTCGACTTTTGCCCATTCTGCGAATTCGCCGGCCGGTCGAGTCAGCTGACCGCGCCGCGCCGCGTTTGGAATGTGACAAGAACGACAACGATGCAATCGACAGGGGGGAGGCTCGGCGTGGGAAGTGGCGGGGAAGCACCGGTAAAACTCTCTTGTCGCGGCGTTTGGAAGCTTTTCGGTGCGGACCCGAAGGGTTTTCTCGCGCGGCACGAGTCTAACCCGAGTTCGGATGCCTTCGTCGGCGAAGGCTACATCGGAGCCTGTCGCGATGTTTCCTTTGATGTCCACGCCGGCGAAATCCTCATGGTTATGGGGCTGTCCGGGTCCGGCAAATCGACCCTGGTGCGCTGCCTGACGCGGCTGATAGAACCGACCGCCGGCGCGGTCCTGTTCGACGGCGAAGATCTGTTGGCGGCCAGCCCGCAGTCATTGATCGATAT
>JAJFGM010000601.1 GCA_021776145.1 Kiloniellaceae bacterium
GGGGCTACTTTGAAATTGGCTGTGTGGGCGCGGGGCTTGTCCCCGGGCTGGATCCTGGGATGCCTGCTGCTGGCGGCTTCGCTGATGGCCACCCTTGCGTCCCCGCGCGCCGCCGAGCCCGCCAACACAGGGCCCGACACCGCGGCGCTGTACCCCGGCATCGAAATCGGCAGCGATGGCCTGCCGGATATCCTCGGCGACGCCGACGTCGCGCTTTATCTGGACATCTTCGCGCTCCAGGAAAAGGGTAAATGGAAGGCCGCCGATTCACGCATTGCCCAATTGGCCGACCGCCGCCTTATGGGCCACGTGCTCTTCCAGCGTTACATGCATCCGACGGCCTATCGTTCGCGCTATAAGGAATTGAAGGCGTGGATGGCGGACTACGCCGATCACCCCAGCGCCAAGCGGATCTATGAACTGGCCCTCAAACGGCGACCCAGCAACTACAAGTACCCGCGCCGCCCAAGCCACCCGGCAAAAAGTCTGATGACCGCCAGTTACGGCAAACGCTACAGCTACAAGTCGCCGAAATCGCGCAGTCGTGCCGAACGCCGACGGGTTTATCAGTTGAAGCGGCAGATCCGCCGCAACGTTCTCCGCACGCGCCTGACCGTCAGCGAAGAGTTGCTGAAAACGCGTGAGGTCCTGCGCCTCTTCGATCGCGTCGAGATCGACCAGGCCAAGACCCGCATCGCCGCTGCCTGGTTCTACTACAACAAACCTCAGCGGGCCTTCGAGTTGGCCCACGCGGCGGCCGAACGTTCCGGCAGCCACGAGCCGATGGCGCACTGGATCGCCGGTCTGGCGGCCTGGCGCATGCAACGACCCGAAGCGGCAATGCCGCACTTCGAAGCCCTGGCGCTATCTAAGCGAGCCGCCGACTGGAACACCACGGCCGGCGCCTATTGGGCGGCCCGCGCCAGCTTGCGTCTGCGCCAGCCGGCGGCAATGAGCCAGTGGTTGCGGCGCGCCGCGAAGCATCCACGCACCTTCTATGGCATCCTGGCGCAGCGCGCCTTGGGTATGGAAATCCGCTTCGCGTTTCACAGTCACACGCTGGACACGACGCATTTCGCCCGTCTGGCGGCGGTGCCCGCAGGTGGCCGCGCGATAGCGTTGTTGCAAGTCGGCCGTCGCGATGACGCGCAACGCGAGCTGCTTGCCCTGCCGGGCCTCGACGACAGCGAGACCGCCGAGGCACTGTTGGCCCTGGCCGACGTCGCACACCTGCCGACCGTGGCCTATCGACTCGGCAACAAGCTGGTGAATACCGGGCAATTTGACAACAGCGGCGCCATCGATGCCGCGCTTTACCCGCTCCCGCCATGGCAGCCGCGCAGCGGCTTCAAGGTTGACCGGGCGCTGATCTATGCCTTGATGCGCCAGGAATCGAACTTCAACCCCCGCGCCAAAAGCCCCGACGGCGCGCGCGGCCTGATGCAGCTGATGCCGCGTACCGCCAGCTTCATCTCCTCCGGCCAACGTTTCCGTGGCAGCAAACGCAACGAGCTATTTGAACCCGGCCTCAATCTCGAACTGGGGCAGCGCTATATCCAGCATCTGCTGGACCACAATCTGGTCGAAGGCAATCTCTTCCGCATGGCGGCGGCCTACAACGGCGGCCCGGGCAATCTCAACAAGTGGCAGCGCCGTATGCGCATCGAGGACGACCCGCTGCTTTTCATAGAAAGCTTGCCGTCGCGGGAAACACGCTTATTTATCGAGAGGGTTCTGACGAATCTTTGGATCTATCGCCAGCGCCTCCAGCAGCCGGCGCCCTCGCTTGATGGAGCAGCGGCCGGTAGATGGCCTCTCTATAAAGCGCAGGACGCGCCACGCGCCGAGGTAGCCCTGAATGTCGAAAATTGACGAATCCCGCCCCTTCATCGGCGTAAACATCGCCGTCCTCACCATTTCCGACAGCCGTACGCGGGAAACCGATACCTCCGGTGATCGTCTGCAACAGATGATTCTCGAGGATGGCCACAGTGTCGCGGCGCGCGATATCGTCACCGATGACAAGGATAAGATTGTCGCGCGCCTCAAGGCCTTTGTCGCCGATCCGCAAATCGATGTGGTGATCACCAGCGGTGGCACCGGGGTGACAGGACGCGACATCACGCCCGAGGCCTTCAAGGAGGTCATGGAAAAGGAGATCGAGGGTTTCGGCGAGCTTTTCCGTTGGGTCAGCTACCAAAAGGTCGGCACCTCGACAATGCAGAGCCGGGCCATCGGCGGTGTCGCCGGCGGCACCTATCTTTTTGCCCTGCCGGGCTCGCCGTCGGCCTGCCGCGACGGCTGGACCGAGATTCTGCGCTACCAACTGGACGCGCGCCACCGGCCCTGCAATCTGGTCGAATTGATGCCGCGCCTGATGGAACACTTGAAAACCACGGGCTGACGGCAGCGGCACAAACCGGCTTCAGACCCGTAGCCCCAGCAGCGTCAGGTCGCTGCCGCGATCAATATCCTGCAAGGTCTCCAACAAAGCGAAACGTGGCGTGCCATCCGCCGCCGCGGCCAGCGCGGCCATCGTGTCATCGAGGGCCGTCGGGCTCGACCAGCGCACACCGGCGAAGTTTGGCCGTAGCACCGGCCTGCGGCGGGCTCCAATCAGCCAATATCCGCCGTCGTGAGCTGGCCCGAAGACCCAGTCCTCGGAACCAAGACGGCGGAAGGCATCGGCGATGTGATGCGCTCCGAGCTGCGGAAGGTCGCTGCCGACAATGACCACCGGCCCCGGCCGCGGCAGTGCCAGCAGCCGGCCCATGCGCTGGCCGAGATCGCCGGATCCCTGCGCCAGCAACCCGCCTCTGAATGACCAGAGTCCGCCGGCTTGGCGCAGCGCGCTGTCGGGCGTGACCGCCAACCAGGTGTGCCAGCGCCGGTCGCGCGCCAGACGCCGCAAAAGGCGCGC
>JAJFGM010000602.1 GCA_021776145.1 Kiloniellaceae bacterium
CGAAGTAGTCGGCCGACTGGAACGACAGGGCGACGCTGGCCAGTGCCGGCGCGGCGATCAGCAGGAAGATCGCGGCGATGGTGCCGCCGCTGAAGGAGGCATAAGCGGCGACCGCCAGTGCCTTGCCGCCGTGGCCGGCGCGCGCCATGGGATAGCCGTCGAACGAGGTGGCGACGGTGCCGGCGACGCCCGGCGCGTTGATCAGGATCGACGAGGTTGAGCCGCCGAATATGGCGCCGTAATAGACCCCGGCCATGAGGATCATGCCGGTCGCCGGATCGAAGCCGTAGGTGATGGGGATCATCAGCGCGATGGCCGAGATCGGACCGAGGCCGGGCAGCATGCCGATGAAGGTGCCGGCGAAGCAGCCGACGAAGACCATCAAAAGGTTGGTCGGCGTCAGCGCCGTGCTCAGGCCGATGAGGATGCCGTCGATCATGCTCCGCCGATCCCCGTCAGTTGAGCCCAAGCCAGGCGACGAAGGGGTCTTCGATATAGATATCGAGCAGGCCGGCGAGGATGAATTCGAAACCGGCGGCGACCGGCAGCGAGGCTAGAAGCACCCGCCACCAGCGGCGTTCGCCGAGCAGCACCACTCCGCAGGCGAGGAAGACAGTCGTTGCCAGAAAGAACCCCGGCCACTTTATGCTCACGCCGTAGAGCAGCATCAGGCCGCAGAGCAGCAGCGGTCGCACCCAGTCGTAGGCTGTCCAGTCGAATTTTTCCTCCGCGCCTTTGCGCGGCAGCACCAGGATCAGGAATGCGAAGATCGCGGTCATGATGCCGATAAAGCGCGGGAAGGTTTGCGCGCTAAAAAGCTCTTCCTCGTCGCCGGGATAGAGCTCGATATCGCGCGCCACAAGAAAGTAAGCGATGGCGAGCGCGAGAAAGAGGAACGCACCGATCCTGTCGCGGGTAATCCGCATGGCTCTATGCCTCAGACCCGGGGTTGGCGCATGGGCCGCCGACGGCTCCGCGGCCCTTTCTATTCAGCGCACGGTCTCGATGCCGAGGCCGTTGAGCAGGGATTTCATTTCCCCTTCCTGCTGTTCCAGGAAGGTGACGAACTCGGCGCGCGGTTTGTATATGTCGACCCAGCCGTTGCGGGCGCGCACGGCCTCCCATTCAGATGTGTCGTACATCTTGCCGAGGGTCGCGGCGTAGCGATCGGCGGTCTTCTCGTCCATGCCGGGGGCGCCGAAGAAACCGCGCCAATTGATGAACTCGATACCGTTGCCGCAAGGCTCGATGCCGGCGACCGCCTCGCTGGCGGTGATGCAGAGGATGCGCACCTGGCCGGCCTTGGCCTGTTCCAAGGCCTCGCCGAGGCCGGTCGACAGCATGTTCGTTTCGCCCGACAGCAGACCGGCCATGGCCTTGCCGCCGGCGTCATAGGCGATATAGCGCACCTTGCTGGTCTCGGCGCCGGAGGCCTTGAAGGCCTGGGCGGCGATCAGATGGTCCATGCTGCCCTTGACCGAACCGCCGGCGACCTTGAGTTTTTTCGGGTCGGCCTTGAAGGTGGCAACCGCATCGCCCCAGCTCTGCAGCGGCGAATCGCTGCGCACCACAAAGGCACCGTAGTCGCCAATGATCGCGGCGATCGGCGTCAGGTCGCGGAAGGACTGCGGAAAGGTGCCGCGCAGCGAACGCAGGACGATGGGTGTCGAGTTGACCATCAGCGTGCCGTCCTGGCGTCCGGCGGTCTCGATGATGTGGGCAATGGCCTTGCCGCCGCCGCCGCCCGACATGTTCTCGAAGGAGGCCTTGCCGACCAGTCCGGACTTGGTCAGTGCTTCTCCCGTACCGCGCGCCGTGCCATCCCAGCCACCGCCGGCACCGCCGGGAATGAGGAAATGGATGGCGTCGATTTCGGCGGCCGCCAGCGGCGTTGTAACAACGCTTGCCAGAAGAAAAGCGGTCGCGGCGCTCAGACGGCGCATCCGCGCCAAGTGGTCCTGCATGTCTACCTCCGAAACTTTTTTTGTTCCCGGCTTGCTACGTTTTAACCGAAGACGCTGGCGAAGTGTTCGAGCGTACGCCCCAGAGCCAGTTTGGCCGATGCTTCGTTGTAGCTGCCACGCTGGTCGCAGTTGAAGCCATGGTCGGCGCCTTCGTAGACGTGAATCGTGACCTCGGGGTGGGTGGCGGCGATCTTGTCGACGTCGCTGAGGGGGATGCCGCCATCCAGTTCGCCGAAGTGCAGCAGCACCGGGCATTGCGGTTGGCGATCGTTGAGCTCGATGATCTGGCCGCCATAATAGCCGACGGCGGCGCAATAGCCGCCCTCGGTGGCGCCGAGCCATGCCAGCGAGCCGCCCCAGCAATAGCCGACGATGGCAACCGTGCCGTCGCCGGCCAGATGGGCGCGGGCGGCTTCGATATCCAGGGCCGCCTCGGGCCAGGGGCAGCGGCCCTTTAGTTCGCGGCCGGCGGCCACACCCTCGGCGTCGTAGCCGCATTCGAAATTTTTCTCGAGCCGGTCGAACATGGCCGGCGCGAGGGCGACGTAGCCGCGTTCGGCGTAACCGTCGCAGACGTCGCGGATGTGGGAGTTGACACCGAAGATTTCCTGCACGACGACCAAACGACCCTTAGCGTCTCCTGCGGGATTGGCGAGGTAGGCATCGAGCTGGTGTCCGTCGCTGGCGGTCAAAGTGATGTTTTGGCCCATGGATCGCTCCTTGTCATTTGCGGCGCCTGTGTCCTCTGAAGGATCGAACCCGCATTGTGCGGCAAAAAGGTCGGCAGGCCAACTCACGCCGTCTCGATTCGACGCCATCCCGGACGCCGGCACAATCAAGCTCTTTCCAAAGGCGCAGAGGGGGCATTAGGCTTGACGCTGAGCGACGAGGAATAGAAGAAGCGCGGGGCTGGGAGGCCAATTTGCAGGGCAACTATCAAACGGCACTGGCGGCGGCGCCAGAGCACAAGGAACTGCCGTTCCCCGAGGCCGAATTCGAGGCGCGGTTGACGCGCCTGCGCGCCGAGATGGAGCGGCGCGAGATCGACCTGCTGTTCCTGACGGCGCCCGAGAGCCTCTACTATCTCAGCGGTTTTCAGTGCGAGTGGTATCAAGCGCAAAGCGGGCGCGCCTTTCCGCCGACCAGCGGTCTGGCCGTGCATCGCGATCACGACATGCCGATCCATTTCGAGACGCCGAGCGAGGCGATCCTCGCCACCATCGGCACGCCGGCGCGGGATCTGCGCATTTTCCCCCTGGCCAGCCGGCGCGACGGGCTGGGTTTCATCCTCGACGAACTGCGGGCGGCGGGATGGCTGCGGGGCACGGTCGGCCTGGAGCTCTACAACTACCGGCCCAACCCGGTGCTGGCCGAACGCAACCGCGCCGCTTTTGCCGCCGCCGGCCTGCGGGTGGTCGACGGCAGCGATGCGGTGCTTGCGGTTCGCCATATCAAGTCGGAGTTGGAGATGGTAGCCCTGGAAGAGGCCGGCCGCATCGCCGACATCGGCATGGACGCGGCCAAGGCGGCGATCCGGCCGGGAGTGAGCGAACTCGAGGTCTTCGGCGAAATGATCGCCGCCATGGCCAGGGCGGGCGGCGAGTTCCCCGCCATCCTGCCGCCGGTGATGTCGGGCTTTCGCGC
>JAJFGM010000603.1 GCA_021776145.1 Kiloniellaceae bacterium
GTCCAGCGCCATCTGCAGATCGGCTACAACCGGGCGGCGCGCCTGGTCGAGCGCATGGAATCCGAAGGCGTGATCAGCAGCGCCAACCATGTTGGCAAACGCGAAATTTTGGCGCCCGGCGGCGGCGAACCCTGAGGCCGACCGCGGCCCGGGCAAGCAGCGCCAGGGGGCCGCGGATAAGGGAACGATTGACAATGATATCCAACGCGTTTTGGCTGTTCCGGCTGAGCCTTCTACTGCTTGCCGTAGCGGCGACGCCGGCCGCCGCCGAGATCAAGGGCCTATCACCCGATGCGGTTGCCGCAGTGACGCGCATAGAAGCCTATCTGAACGGCTTGACGACGGTACAGGCCCGCTTTGTACAAATCTCCACGAACGGCACCTACGCCGAGGGTGAGATCATTGTCTCGCGGCCCGGGCAGATGCGCTTCGATTATGACCCGCCGCATCCGGTGCTGCTCATCGCCAACGGCCTGACCCTGTTGTTTTACGACCGCGAACTCAAACAGGCGACGTTTCTTCCTCTATGGCGAACTCCCTTGTCCTTTCTCATTCGCGACAAAGTGCGCTTGGACGATCCAGTCGAGGTTGTCGCCGTCGAAGAAGCGCTGGGTAGTCTCAGCTTGACTGTGCGTGATACCCGAAACGAGGATGCCGGTACGGTCACCCTGGTGTTCAGCAAGCAACCCCTGGCGCTCAAGAAGTGGTCGCTCACCGACAGTTTGGGGGTGACCACGCAAGTTTCGCTGATCAATCCGCGTTATGGCGTCGAAATTGATGAATTGGCCTTCGACCACGGCGGCCTCGAGATCGAGGGCGGGGGTAACTCGGCCGGTCAACGCTGAATTCCGTCGCGGCGCTTTCGGCTATCCGTTGCGATCGCCGCCGCCGTGCGGCAGGAAGGGGCGGAGAAGAAGCCGCCCCAGCGGCTGTTCGCGCCGGCCTTCGACCCCTATGGGCATATCCAGGCGCCTGACAGTGAGGCTGCGGGATCCGAATAACCGATCCCAGATCGAGGCAATGGTGCCGTAATTGCTGTCCGTGTCACGGCGCCGCGCGTGATGATGAACCCAGTGAATCGATGGCGTGACGATAACCCTGGCCAAAAGATCTTCGAGACCGGCCGGCAGCCTAAGGTTGGAGTGGTGAAAGACCGCCGCCAACAACACCAAGGTCTCGAAGACAAGGATCGAGGCGATGGGCACCCCGAATAAATAGATGACCGCCGCCCGCGCCATCGCCGAAAGCAGCACCTCGCCGAAATGGAACCGCAGCGCCGAAGTGGTGTCGAGAAAACCGTCGAGGTGGTGAATTTCGTGGAACCGCCAGAGAAACGGCACGACATGATTGGCGCGGTGCCACCAGTAAATAAGGCAGTCGAGCGCGACCAGATCGAGCAACAGACCCGGCCAGCCGGACCACCACTGCGGCCGCCATTGCATGGCCAGCTCGCTTGACCAGACCGACAGCGGCACGACTATGAGGGGCGACAGCCCGACATTGAGGAACCATAGACCGAGGTTTTTCGCCACCCGCCGCCATGGCCCCGCGTCCACGCCCGGAGCCGGGGCCGGCGTAGTGGCGGCCGGAACCAAACGCTCGCCGACGAAAATTCCGGCCAGCCAAACGATCGCCACCAGGCCTTTCCAGGCCAGGAGTTCTTCCCAATCACCTGTCATCTTGCCTCATATGGCAGAGACATCATCGCCCCACAAGGCGCCCCGGACCTTTGCAGTCCCCTTGTCTTGCCGCGAATCCTCCCTTAGTAGTGGTTTGGTTCGTCCCGCAAATACTTCAATTTGAGCAGCCATGACCGAGTGTAAGTACCGTCCCCTGATCGGCGTTCCCGCCTGTATCAAGGAGCTTGATTCGCAACAGTTCCACACCGTTGGCGACAAGTACGTCCGCGCCCTCGCGGTCAGTGCCGAGGCTTTGCCGGTGATGATTCCCTCGCTGGAGATGCTGGTCCATTCACCGGATCTGATCGACCGCCTTGACGGACTGATGTTGACCGGCAGCCCCTCTAACGTGCACCCCTCGCGTTACAACCAGGATCCGACCAGCAAACACGAGCCCTTTGACGAATGGCGCGACGCGACGGTGTTTCCGCTGATCCGCGAAGCGCTTGATCGCGGTTTGCCGCTGCTGGCGATCTGTAGAGGGTTCCAGGAACTGAACGTCGCGCTCGGCGGCAGCCTGCATGCGCGCGTGCATGAACTTCCCGACCGAATGGACCATCGGCGCCCGCAGCATCCAGATCTCGATGTTCAATACGGCGTCAAACACAGCATCGCACTGAAGGAGGGCGGCGCAATCGCCGCGCTGGCGGGATGCTCGGAACTGGAGATAAATTCTCTTCACTGGCAAGCTATCGACCGCCTGGCCGATGGTCTCGTAGCCGAGGCCCATGCCCCCGACGGGACGATCGAGGCGGTGCGCGTGAAGAACGCCACGTCATTCGCCCTTGGTGTGCAATGGCACCCGGAATACAAATCTTGGGAGAATCCCTTCTCGCGCCGGCTATTCGCCGCGTTCGGCGATGCCGCGCGTGCCCGTGCCGCTGGCACCCAGGCCGGTCATGACAAGGCCAGCGACAAGGATGCGGAACCGGCACGTTTGGCCAATTTCCGCGCCTGACGGCCGCCTCGGCGATGCGAAAGCGGGAGGGGGCTGCCCGGCGTATCGGCCGCGTTAATTTTCGGAGAGTCATTGCATTGGGCGCAATTGCTCCTAGATAAGTTCAAAGGCTGGCGCATAGCATTGCCTGGCCGACGCGGAAGGATGCATTCCCCTGCCTTCCTTCTGCTTTCTCTTCGGAGAAATGGAACGCCCGGATCCCCCCCGACCGGGCGTTCCTCTTTATCAGCCCCTGCAAACGGCGAGCCTCACGCGTTCTCGTTGTGATTCAAGTGTTTAGCGGCCACTCCGTTCTATTGCCCGACAGTGCGAAATTGGGAAGCGGAACACCAGGGTGGCGGCGCGGCTCATCACGGAGTCACTTGCCGAACGCCATCGCGACGTCCTATTTTCGCCTATCCGCCTCAGCCGCCCGGCCGTTCCGGAAGCGGAACGACCGGGCGGTTTTTCGCCCGCCTCACAAAATAATGTACCGCGTCCGCTCA
>JAJFGM010000604.1 GCA_021776145.1 Kiloniellaceae bacterium
TCGGCGGTCTTCTGCCGATAGAGCGAGCGCAGGGTCTCGACCTCCTGGCGCGCCGACTCCAACGCCGCCTGCTTTTGCCCGAGTTCGATGCGGAAGCGCGACTCGTCGAGGCGGAAGAGCAGTTGACCGACCTCGACGATATCGTTCTCGCGCACCGTTACCTCGGCCACATGACCGGTAACCTCGGTGCTGACGGCGGTCTTTTCGGCTTTGATGTAAGCATTCTCGGTGGTGACGTAGCGGGCCGTGGCGGCAAAATAAGCGCCACCGGCAACGGCCAGAAGCACCGGCCCGACGCTCAAAAGCGTGACCCGGCCCAGGCGGGCAATGAGACCACGTTTTGTTGCCACGCCGTCAGCCATGGCGAGCCTTCTCCGGATGTGCCGCTTCCAGCCCTGGCGCATCCTCGTCCGCGTCCTCTTCGGCGACTTCGGATTGCACCATGTTGCGCTTCATCGCCTGCAGGGTCGCCAACAGGCGATTCCTGTCGGCTGGATCGATGCCGTCCAGGGCCTCTCCCTGGGTCTGCACCGCCAGCGCCTCCATGCGCTCGAGGATCGGCTCGGCCTTGGCGGTCAAATGCAGGCACCAGGCCCGGCGGTCGTCGGGGTCGGGTCGACGCTGCAGCCAGCCCGTCGCCTCCAGGCGGTCGACATGACGGCCGAGCGTGACGTTGTCGAGTTCGAGAATGTCCGCCAGCGCCGATTGGTTGATGCCCTGGCGCGGCCCCAGGTGGACCAGCACGCGCCACTGCGCCCGCGTCAGGCCCATGGCCTGGGCCCTTTTGTCGAAGCGTTTGCGCAGGCGCCGCGAGACGTCGTGCAGCAGGAAACCGACATTGCGATCCGGGTCTTGATCGAACATATCGGCATTTTAGTGAGCTAGCTTACTATATGCCAGTACAATTATGTGCGAAGCCTATTATTCCCACTTGTGAATATAAACGTTTCCGCGCCCATGGCGCCCTTCGGCCCGGCGTGGCACAATCTTTCCATGTTCTCGTCACGACAGCCCTCAGTCCTCTGAAATAGTGAGAAAACTTCGATGATTTGCGACTGTGCCGATGACGATTTCGAGGCCATCCTTGAGGTCATCAACGATGCCGCCCAGGCCTACCGCGGCGTCATTCCGGCCGACCGGCTGCACGACCCCTATATGACGGCAGCCGAACTGCGCCGCGAGATCGCGGCGGGAATCGCCTTTTCGGGCGCCGATCAGGCGGGCCAACTGGCCGCCGTCATGGGTATTCAGCCGGTCAAGGACGTTACGCTGATCCGCCATGCCTATGTCAGGACGGCGCGGCAAAATACGGGCCTCGGCGGCGACCTGCTGGGCCATCTGCTGGCCCGGACCGAACGACCGGTGCTGATCGGCACCTGGGCGGCGGCGAGCTGGGCCATCCGCTTTTATGAGAAACATGGCTTCGAAGTCATTGAGGGGGTCGAAAAGGACCGGCTGCTTAAACACTACTGGTCGATTCCGGATCGGCAGATCGAAACTTCCGTCGTCCTCGCCGACGAGCGCTGGCGGGCCCGAGGGCGAACCGGCGAGTGACAGCGCCCGGGCACGACGGCCCCTGCCCGCTTTGCGGTGCTGGCGCCGTCGCCCCCTATCACCGCGACAAGATACGCGATTACCTGACCTGCCGGACTTGCGGCCTAGTCTTCGTGCCGCGCGGCCAGCAGCTCTCGGCGGCGGCGGAAATGGCACATTACGACCGACACGACAACAACCCCGACGATCCGCGTTACCGGCGCTTTCTCGAACGTCTCTTCACGCCGCTCAACGACCGCCTGGCGCCGAACGCCCGCGGTCTCGACTTCGGCTGCGGCCCCGGACCGACGCTGTCGAGGATGTTTGAAGAGGCGGGCCACGCAATGGCGCTTTACGACCCCTTTTACGCCCCGGACAGGTCTGTTCTATCGGCAAACTACGACTTCATCACCTTGAGCGAGGTCGCCGAGCATCTGGCCGAGCCGGGCCGTGAGTTGGACCGCCTGTGGCGCCTCCTCACCCCCGGCGGCTGGCTCGGCATCATGACCAAACGCGTCCGCGACCCCGATGCCTTCAAGACATGGCACTACATCAAAGACCCGACGCACATCGCCTTCTTTTCCGAAGCGACATTCGAATGGCTGGCCGAGCGTTGGACGGTAAGGGGCAAGCGGGCGACCCTCGTCTTCGCCAGGGACGACGTCGTTCTATTGCAAAAGGACTGTTCGAACTCGACAACGGCTCCCTAATTGCCAGGCACCACGGAACGGAGCGTGGTGTGTTGTATGCGACGCTCAGCCTGCGGTGTCGGCGGTTGAGGCCGGCGTCAGCATTGTTGGAGATCAAGGCGTAAACGACAGAAAAACCCCGGTCGTCCGCTCGTTCTTTCGCTTAAAGGGCTGGATAATCCTGATTCCCTTGGCCGTCGGCCTCTTGGCCGCGAGCTTCGCGCGTTCGGAGTCGACCAAAGCCGACCTCCTCGCTGAGGAGGGAATGAAAAGGCGTTAGAGCAACCGCCCAGCGTGGTGCAGTTTCATAAATTCGAACTGATCCCCACTCATTTCGACTATTTGGGCGCCGAAGAGGTTCAGGTTCCGGTCGACGCGTTTCACCTCCACCGTCAGAACAACGGGCTGGCCACTGTCGGGCTGCAGAACGACAGTCGCTGTCTCGCCCATCCTTGGCATGTTGCCAATGTCAGCACGAAGCTCAACGGTGCCGCCGATGCCGCCGATGCTGGTGTCGAGAATCGTGACGGGCTGGCCGTTTAGTTCGGCCCTTATGAAACTGGAATGGCGCTCGTGCTTGCGTCGCTCGGCGGCGCCTACATCGGTAACTGCGACCATGGTTGGGGGCCCTTCGGATTGCCGCGCACGCGCCCATCCTAGTGCCCGGAGGGTAACAAATCGTTAAGCCGTTATCCGCGCTGCGAAGTCCAGACATCCGGCGTTGGGGCGCCCTCATTGGAACCTGGCCTCTTCTTCCCTGGCCGCCGCAACGCC
Organism: Kiloniellaceae bacterium; assembly: GCA_021776145.1. Classification (GTDB taxonomy): domain Bacteria; phylum Pseudomonadota; class Alphaproteobacteria; order Kiloniellales; family Kiloniellaceae; genus JAJFGM01. Next base: position 2,997 of record JAJFGM010000604.1, read on the forward strand.
ACTCGTCCTATGCTGCATTTTTGGATGTCGCTTCGCGGCAAATCCGTCGCCCATCAACAAACCACCGGGAGTCCCACCATGCAGGATGACGACATCTACGAAGTCTTCGCGCTTCGCTATGCCGAACGGAGCGATCGCAAACGTCTCGAATCCTTCATTTTTGCAGACGCCCACGACGGCCCCCACCCCATCGATTACTACATCTGGGTGGCGCGCAGCCGCGACCGGACCATCGTCATCGACACCGGCTTCGACCACGCCGAGGCGGCGAGTCGCGGGCGCAGCCTGCTGCGCGAACCGCGCGAGGCGCTGACCACGCTCGACATCGACGCAGGCGCTGTGTCCGATGTCATCATCACCCACATGCACTACGACCACGCCGGCACCCTGGACCATTTCCCGGCGGCGCGCTTCCACCTGCAGGAGGCCGAGATGAACTATGTCACCGGCGCCTGCATGTGCCACGACGAGCTGCGCATGCCGTTTTTGGCCGAGCACGTTTGCAGCATGGTGCAGAAGCTCTACTCCGGCCGTCTCGCCTTCGCCGACGGCGACGCCGAAATTGCGCCCAACCTGACGGTCCACCGGATCGGCGGCCACACCGCCGGCATCCAGTGCGTCCGCGTTCTGACCCGGCGCGGCTGGGTCGTACTGGCCTCGGATGTCTCGCACTTCTACGAGAACTTCGAGCAGCGCAAGATGTTCCCCATCGTGCTCGACGCCAAGGCCATGCTGGACGGCTTCGCCCGGCTGGAAGAACTGGCCGAAAGCCCGGACCATGTCATCCCCGGCCATGACCCCCTGGTGCGCGCCCGCTACCCGGCCGAAGACCCGCGCTTCGAGGGTATTCTGCACCGGCTGGACGTCGCGCCGAAGCTCTAGGCGGATAATGTACAACACGAAAGAAGGCAACTAGGAATTTGACCAATAAGGAAACCATCGGTTTCGTTGGCCTCGGAAACATGGGCGGACCCATGGCCCGCCACTTGGCCCAGGCCGGTTACAAGGTGACGCTGCTCGACCTCAGGCCGGAGACCACCCAGGCCCTGGCCGGTGAATCCGAGCGCTTTACCATTGCCGAGGACGCGGCGGCGCTGGGACGCGCCAGCGCGATCGTCATCACCATGCTGCCCGATGCCGAGGCCGTGCGCGCCGCCGCCCTGGGTTCGCGCGAGCGTTCCGGCTTCGTCGTCGGCCTGGCGGCCGGGGCGCTGGTCATCGACATGAGTTCGTCGGCGCCGCTGGCAACGCGCGCGCTTGGCGAGGTGCTCGACGACCGTGGCATCGGGTTGATCGACGCGCCTGTCTCCGGCGGCGTGCCGCGTGCCCGTGACGCCAGCCTGACCATTATGGCCGGCGGTCCGGCGCCGTTGGTCGATCGCGCCGAGCCGATCCTCTCGGCCATGGGAACGCCTGTCCGGACTGGCCCCTTGGGCTCCGGCCATGCCATGAAGGCGCTCAACAATTACGTCTCGGCCGCCGGCCTGCTGGCGGTCTGCGAGGCGCTGATCGTTGCCGAGCGTTTCGGCCTCGACCCCGGCGTCTTGAACGATGTGCTCAAGGCCTCGACCGGCCGCAACAACACCACCGATAATAAGGTCGAACGCTACCTGCTGCCGCGCGCCTTCGACTCCGGCTTCGCGCTCGAACTCATGCGCAAGGACGTTGGCATGGCCAAGGCCCTGGCCGAGGCGCTTGGGCTCCAGGCGCCCTGGCTGCGCGCCTGTGGGTCCCTGCTCGACGCGGCCACCGAGGATCTCGAGGCGGGCGCCGACCACACCGCCGCCTTCGCCTATCTGGAGCGGCGCCTGACCCGGAGTGCGAAATCTTAGCTTGACCTGCCGCCTCAGCGGCCCCGCCAAACCGGTTTGCGCTTTTCCATGAAGGCGCTGCGGCCCTCCGCATAGTCGGCGCTGTCGAAGCAGAGCCGCGTCAAATCGTCAATGCGCGCCATATCGCGATCGGCCGGATCCTTGAGGATTTCGTCGATGGTCACTTTGTTGGCGGTGATGGACAGCGGCGCGTTGTCGATGATCGCGGCACAGGTCTCGCGCACCGAGGTCTCCAGTTCGGCGACCGGCACGACGCGGTTGACCAGACCGATGCGCAGGGCCTCGGCGGCGTCGAGGCGTCGCGCCGTGATCAGCATCTCCTTGGCATGGGCCGGGCCGACCAGGTTGACCAGCTTCTTCAGGCTGGCGAAGCCGTAGAGGATTCCGAGGCGTGCCGCCGGGATGCCGAACTGGGCGTCGTCGGCGGCGATGCGCATATCGGCGGACATGGCGATGTCGAGGCCGCCGCCGAGGGCATAACCACGGACCATGGCGATCAGCGGCTTGTCGAGCCCGGTCATGGCGGCGCGGGCGGCATCGGCGAGGCGGGCGTAATTTTCCGCGGCGGTTGCGTCGGCGCGTTGCTCGGCGAACTGCGAGATATCGGCGCCCGCGACGAAGGCCTTGTCGCCGGCACCGCGCATGACCACGACACGGACCGCCGGATCGGCGGCGAAGTCGCCGAGGATGTCGGCGATGGCGTCCCACATCTCCAGCGAGGTGGCATTTCGCCGGGCCGGATTATTGAACGTCATCCAGCCGATGCCGTCACTTTTTTCGGCACGCATCTTGTCGGTCTTCAACTGCAGCATGGTTTTTCCCTGTTGTCGTGCCTGGTTCCCGAATTCATACGACGCCGCGGTCCCGCAGGCCTGCGATGGCGTCGGCGTCGTAGCCGAGATCGCCGAGGATATCGTCGCTGTGCTGGCCAATTTCCGGCGTCGGCGATCGCATGACTTGCGGCGTACGGCTCATCTTTACCGCCTGGCCGACGACGCGCACGACGCCCAGCTCGGCATGTTCGACCGTCGGATCCATGGCCAGCGTCTTGACCTGCGGGTCGGCGAAACACTCTTCGACCGAGTAGATCGGCCCGGCCGGCACCCCGGCCGCGGCGAAGGCCTCGATCCAATCGCGGCTGGCGCGGGAGCGCGTCAGGGCCTCGATCTCGGCGTTGAGCGCCTCGCGGTTGGCGGCGCGCGCCGCCTCGTCGCGGTAGTCGGCCCGATCGGCCAGCTCCGGCGCGCCGAGTGTCTCGGCAAGGCGGCGATAGAGGCTCTG
>JAJFGM010000605.1 GCA_021776145.1 Kiloniellaceae bacterium
GTCGCCGGCATGGTCGGCGCCTCGTTGTGGCAGGTCGAGGAGGTGCGTGTCCTGCAGGTCGGCGAGACGCTGAGTGTCGCCGGCTACGACTACCGCTTCGAGGGCGTAAAAAAGGCACCGGGCCCCAACTACGTGACCGAACAGGGCCGCAGTACCGTGCTGCGCGACGGCGAGACCATAGCTGAGTTGACGCCGGAAAAGCGCCTCTATCCGGTACAAAACATGCCGACCACGGAAGCTGCCATTCACAGCAATGGCCTGACCGATCTCTACGCCGTCATCGGCGACGAGGCGCCCAACGGCGGGCGCACCCTGCGCATCTATCATAAACCGCTGGTACCCTGGATATGGTTCGGCGTCATGATCATGGTCCTCGGCGGCATCGTCTCGCTCAGCGACCGGCGCTTCCGTATCGGCGCGCCAACCCGACGGGATCAGCCAAAAGTCGGCCAAGGCCGCGGTGCTCCGGCGCCGGCCGGCATCTGAAGCGTCCGCTGCGCCCATGTCCACGTTACTCTCCGCGCGCGCCTTGTATTTGCTGCCAATTCTGCTTTTTGCTGTGATCGCCGGTTATTTCCTCTGGGGACTCAACCCGGACCGCAATCCGCGCTTCATTCCGTCGGTGATGCTCTCGAAGCCGGCGCCCGACTTCGAGCTGCCGCCGCTTGAGGGACTTGCCACGCCCGGATTGACGCGCGCCGACCTGCTAGGCGGCGGCGCCGTCCTGGTCAACCTCTTCGCGTCCTGGTGCGTGCCCTGCCGCGCCGAACACGCGACCCTGACCCGCCTGGTCGAAAGCGAAGGCGTGACGCTGTACGGCATCAATTACAAGAACAAGGCAACCGACGCCGTCGCCTGGCTGCGCGAGCTGGGAAACCCCTACGCCCGCATCGGTGCAGACAGCGGCCGCGTCGCCATCGATTGGGGCGTTTATGGCGTGCCCGAGACCTTCATCGTCGATGGCCAGGGGAAGATCAGATTTCACCACCGCGGGCCGTTGAGCTGGCAGGACGTCGAGATCGATATCCTGCCGGTCCTGCGCAGCCTTGCCGGAGACTGACGGCGTGCACCGCATCCTTATGCTTCTCGCGTTTTTGCTCACCGCAGGCGCTTGGGTGTCCGGTACTTGGATGTCCGGCGCTTTGATGTCGGCCGCCGAGGCGGTCGAACCCGACGAGATCCTCGACGATCCGGTGCTGGAGGCGCGCGCGCGCGGACTTTCGGCCGGAATCCGCTGCCTGGTCTGTCAGAATGAATCGATCGACTCCTCGAATGCCGACATGGCCCGCGATCTGCGTATCCTGGTACGCGACCGGCTCCAGGCCGGCGACAGCGACCAGGCGGTGCTCGACTATCTCGTGGCCCGTTACGGCGACTTCGTTCTGCTGAATCCGCCACTCAAGCCGGCAACCTACATTTTGTGGTACGGACCCGGCCTGCTTCTGTTGCTCGGGTTTGTCGGGGTCGTTGTCTTTCTGCGCCGTCAGCGCGGCCGGTCACCGGCAGCCGCTAGCGGATTGAGCGCCGACGAGCGGATGCGCCTGCGCGCACTGCTGGAAGACAACGACGAAGCGCCGCAAGGCGGCAAGAAGACAGGAAACGGCGCATGATCTTCTGGCTGCTGGCCGGAGCCGCGACGGCGCTGTGCGTTGCTCTGCTTCTGCGCCCATTGTTGCGGCGCTCGAGCCCGGATTCGCCACGGGTCGAATACGACCTCAGGGTTTACCGCGATCAACTTGCGGAGGTCGAACGCGACGTCGCACGCGGCGTGCTACGCCCCGATCAGGCCGAGGCCGCGCGCGGCGAAGTCGAACGCCGCATGCTGGCCAGCGCCGACGCCGAGAACTCCGATACACAAGAAGCCACCGCCAGCGCGGCTCCACGTCCCAGTCTGTGGCTGGCGGCGGCAACCACGCTGCTGCTGCCAGCGGCGGCCGTGACGCTGTATCTGTGGCTCGGCGTCCCGGGATTGCCGAGCCTGCCGCTGACCGAGCGGCCACCCGCCGCCGGCCAGCCGGAAAACCTTATCGCGGAAGCCCGCGCCCAGGTCGAGCGCGAACCCGGCAACCGCGAGGCCTGGCGCGTGCTGGGCGGCCTCTACGTCCATCAGGATCGCTTCGACGAGGCGGTCGCGGCCTATCGGCGGCTGCTGGAATTGGCGCCGGAGGACCGTGACACCATGGGCGTCCTGGCCGAGATCCTGATCGCCCGCGCGGATGGCGAGGTGGCCCGCGAGGCCAGATTGTTGTTGGCTGAAATCATCAAGGCCGATCCCGGCAATCCGCGCGCCCGCTACTACGCGGCGCTGGCGATGTCACAGGACGGAATGCTGCGTGAGGCCCTGGATATCTGGAGCGGCCTGCTGCGCGATTCGACTCCGGATGCGCCATGGCTGCCGTTGGTGCAATCGCAAGTGCGTGCGGTCGCGGCCGCACTCGGGCTCGACGAATCGTCCCTGTCCGAGATCTTGGCGCCGCAGTCGCCGCCGTCTCCGGCCCTGCCCGCGGGCCCGAGCAAAGACGACGTCGCGGCCGCCGCCGAATTGAGCGACGAAGAACGCATCGCCTTCATTCGTTCCATGGTCGAGCGCCTCGCGGCGCGCCTGCAAGATGAACCCGAGGATCTGCAGGGATGGCTGCGGCTGGCACGCGCATATCAAGTCCTCGGTGACCTCGATCAGGCCCGCACCGCCCTGGAACGGGCGCAATCCGCCGCCGCGAACCTGCCGGCTGACGCGCCACTGCGCAAATCCCTCGCCGATGCCCTCGAGGCTCTGCCGGCAAGCAACTGACGCCGAACGGCTTTTTTCACCGTCTTTGCGCCCGGTCCCGGCTGAACTGTCGATATTTACGGCAATTGGTCGCCAGGCCGCTTAGCATGGTTAACCAAAGGTTTATTTTGCAAGTCGGGGAAAAGGCGACTAACGTTTCCGCTAAATCGTGCCAAACAAGGCGTGCGAAAAGAACAGGGTGGGAGTACCGCGAATGGCTGAGGCGGCGGCCAAGGCCGAGGAGCAGCTTGCGCTCGTAGCTGAAGATATCCATAAGTCATTCGGATCCCTTGAGGTTCTCAAGGGCATCTCGCTGGCGGCGCACGAGCGCGACGTGATCTCGATCCTCGGGTCGAGCGGCTCGGGCAAAAGCACCTTCCTGCGCTGTATCAACCTTCTGGAAACGCCCAATTCCGGCCGGGTCTATCTCCACGGCGAGCTCATTCGCATGCGCGAAAAGGCTGGTGTCGGGATGGTGCCGGAAGACAATTCCCAGGTCGAGCGAATCCGCTCGCGCCTCGGAATGGTCTTCCAGCAGTTCAATCTTTGGTCCCATTTGACGGTTCTGCAGAACGTCATCGAGGCGCCGATCCATGTCTTGAAGATTCCGAAAAAAGAAGCCATCGAGCGCGGCGAAGCGGTCCTCAATCAGGTCGGCATGTTCGATCGCAAGGATTATTTTCCGGCGCATCTATCGGGTGGTCAGCAGCAGCGCGCCGCCATCGCCCGGGCTTTGGCCATGGAGCCGGCGGTAATGCTGTTCGACGAGCCGACCTCGGCGCTGGACCCGGAGTTGGTGGGCGAGGTCCTGCGCGTCATTCGCCAGCTCGCCGAGGAACAACGCACCATGCTGGTGGTCACCCACGAAATGGGTTTCGCCCGCGACGTATCCGATCAGGTCATGTTCCTGCATGAAGGCAAGGTCGAAGAGTTCGGTCCGCCGCAAGACGTATTCGACAACCCGAGTTCCGAGAGGTTCCGACAATTCCTGGCCGGCACCCTCAAATAAGCGCGGTCGGAACAGCCGGCCGAAACTGTCCAATAAGAAGGGAGAAGTAGAGTGAAAAATTTCGTATCCGCACTCGCAGTCGCAGCCATCGCGATCGCGGCAAGCAGCTTTTCGGCCCAAGCGGGCGAGAAACTGCGCATCGGCGTCGAGGGCGCCTATCCCCCATTCTCGTGGAAAGAGGCCGATGGGACGCTGAAGGGCTTCGATATCGAAATCGCCGACGCACTCTGTGCCAAGATGGGCAAGGACTGCGAATTGGTCGAGCAGGATTGGGACGGCATCATCCCGGCGCTTCTGGCCAAGAAGTACGACGCCATTATTGCCTCCATGTCGATCACAGAAGAGCGCAAGAAGCGCGTCGACTTCACCGGCAAGTACTACAACACCCCGGCCAAGTTTGTGGCGGCCGAGAACGCCGACTTCGAACCGACGGCGGAAGGCATGGCCGGCAAGACGGTCGGCGTGCAGCGTGGCACCATCCATCAGTGCTACATGGAAAAGATGT
>JAJFGM010000606.1 GCA_021776145.1 Kiloniellaceae bacterium
ACTCCCATACGTTGCCGTGAACATCGTACAGGCCGAAAGGATTGGCGCCAAAACTGCCGACCGGCACTGCTTCCGTAGCGTCGCAGCCGACTTTGTTCGTGTACATTGCACCGTTGTTCTCGCCCTTTCGGCACACCGGAGGGAGGTCGCCCCACCAGTACCGCGTCGTCGTTCCCGCCCGCGCCGCGTATTCCCACTCCGCCTCTGTCGGAAGCCGGTATGACGCTCCCGTCTTACCGCTCATCCACTCGGTATAGCTTCGCGCGTCTTTCCAGCTGACGCCCGCCACCGGGCGTTTGCCACGCCCCCTGCCATCGTCCGGCGGAAGATAGCCATTGCAGCCGCCGTCGGCCACGCAGGCGTCCCATTCCGCGAAGGTCACTTCGTAGCGGCCGACCGCGAAAGGCCTGGCGATGGTGACCAGGTGCTGCGGGCCTTCGTCGCTGCCACGTCCCTGCTCCGACCGCGGCGAGCCCATTTCGAACGCTCCCGCCGGCACCACCACCATCTCCGGGCAGTCGGCGCAGCCCTTGAAGCTCTCGCCCGAATAAACGCCGACCGCCGGCTCCGCCAGCGGCGCCGGATTTGACTGTGGCGCGGGAGGGCTGGCCAAAGCCAGACCCTGGTGTTCTTCGCGAAGCCGCCTCAGCAATTCCTCTGTCACGATGCCGTCTTCGGCCAAGCCGAAGCTCCGCTGGAACCGCTGGGTCGCCTCTGCCGTGCGCCTGCTCATCACGCCGTCCACAGCGCCGGGCGCGTACCCGAGGTCGGCCAGCAGCAGCTGAGCATCGCGGACCGTCGCCAGCGAAGAACCGAAAGGTTGATTCAGCGAGGTCTCGGCCGTGGCGGGTGCCGCGCGGTCAGTCCGGATTGTGATGAATTGGTGGGAGCTCAGTACCTGATGGCCGAGACCGCGCTGTTTCAGATTGCCGAGCGACCGACGCAACGCGGCGAAGTAGTCCTCGGCAGGCTCGAGGTCTTTTCGCAGGGTCGAAAATAGCGGCTCGGGTGTCTGTATGATGACGAGCATGTCTGCGCCATAGGGCGGCATCGCGGAATAACGCCGCGCGCCGTTGCCGAGCAGCACCTTCTGACCGGCGACGATCCGGTTTTCCGGGCGCTCCGAGGTCGGCAGGAGATGCACGACATTACCGTTGCTCTGGACATAGTCGACGTAGACGTAGCCACCGAAACGGCCGCTGCCCCTGGCTTCCAGCACCACGTCTTCGCCGATGGCATAGAATAAGCCGTGATTGTAGGGCTGGATCGCCGGCGACACCCGGTCGCTTTCATCGTCGCGGGTTTCGGACACAAGTATGTGGCGCGCTTCCGAGAACGGCCAGTTGCCCATGACGCTGTCGTTTGGATCGACTTCGACTTCGGGCATGACGGGAGCCGGTTCTCGTGCGGGCTGCGGTGGGACGGCCATGGCGATCTCGGGCTCGTCGGTGATCGCCGCCTTGCTCGCCAGGGCCGCCTGGCGCAGCCGCTCATCCTCGTCGGAGAAGGGATTGTCCTCGCCAAAGGCATCGAGGAAGCGGTCCCACGCGGCTTGCCTGGAGGCCGCGCGGCCTTGGAATCCCTCGGACTCGACGAAAGCCGCGTCCATGCGCGCCTGCCATTGTGCCCAGTCTTCGATTGCGTCCTCGGCCTCCTTCAAGTCGTCCAGCGAGAACTCGGTAGCGCCCGGATTGGGGGAGCTGGTAATGCCCGCCTCGCTTGCGCCCTCGTCCGCGCGGCTCGGCATCAGGAAGACGAAGTCGCCCTGGTCGAATTTCGGGTCGCGCAGCTTTCCGCCGCGCGGAGTCTGGGTGCCCTGGGTCAGGTTGATCACCCGGTTCTCCAGGTAGAAGCTCAGCTCGGTGCCGGTCAAATAGCCGTCGCGGTTGGCGTCCGCCGTCTCCTCGCCACGAAGCGCCCGCAGGAACAGGGTGCGGAAGGTGCCGTCGTCGGAGACCATCTGCTCGGCGTCGCCGGAGGTCAGGAATTGGCGGGCGGGGCGTTTCACCGCCGCGGTGATCGCCGCCGGCGGCCGCGCCCGCTGGCTGCTGAAGACCGTGCCGGCGAAACAGCTGTCGAACACCGCCAGCACGTGTTTCGACCGGGCGATCCTGACCATCGAGCCGACGTCGCCCATGTGCAGCGCGGCATAGTTGAACTCGGCATTGCCGGGCAGCGGCGCGTCGGCGGGCACCAAATAGCCCTCACCGTTTTCCGAGTGCCCATGGCCGGCAAACCAGACGAACAGGCGAGCCTGCGGGTCCTTGCCCTTGAAGGCGAAGAACCGCCGCAGAGATTCGCGCAATTGCACGCCGTCCACGTCGGTCAGGAGTTCGACCTCGAATCCTTGGTTTCGAAGTTCGTCGGCGACCAGCTTGGCATCCTTGACGGCGTTCGACAGCCGCGGCCAGCCACCCGTGTAATTGTCGATGCCGATGACCAGGGCGTGACTGGCACCATACAGACGCCAACGGTCGACCACCGGCGCGCCCGGCAGGTCGCTCTCGCGATATTCGACGTAAACGCCCGTATCCGAGTCGGCCGAATCGGTTGCCGCTTGGGAGGCCGAGGTCCCAACCAGAAGAAATAACCCTGAGAGTGCTCCGATAAGCGCCCTCGGAAGGAGAAGTATCAAATCATCTATACCTGAATTGAGAACCTGTTAGTGTATTCTAACATACAAGGTGTTCGCCTGCTAAGGAAGAATCCCGACGCACTCGTGAGCCTGCCGCCTCAGTCGTCCACCAACTCGTCGAGCAGTTCCTGCGTCGTGCGCTGGCGGCAGTAGCCGCGGATTTCCCGCAGCGAATTGTCGTGCCGCTCCTGGCTGTAGGTGGCGCAGGCATCGCCGACCAGGGTCACCAGATACCCCAAATCGCAGGCATCGCGCACCGCCGATTCGACGCATTGGTCGGTGACGACACCCGAGACGACGAGCTGACGAATGCCAAGATTGCGCAGAATGTAGTCGATATGGGTCGAGATGAAGACGCTGGAGGAGCTCTTCGGCAGCCAGATCTCATTTTCCGTAGGGGCGATTTCGTCGATGACCTTGCCGGCGTGGTCGCCCTTTGGAATGTTGAAGCCGGTGATCTTGTAGTCGAGGCTGCGGTCGCGGCCGTCGAGGGTGAGGCTTTCGATGGTGGTGTAGAGGACCTCCATGCCGGTCTCGCGAAAGCGCCGTTGCAGGCGCTGCATGTTGGGGATCGCGGTCGTTTCCATGCGGTCGAAGTAGTAGCCGTACCGGGCGTCGCGATCGGCGGTTGTCAGGTGCGCGAACTCGCTGCCGTCGCGGCTGGCGCAGAAGTTCTGCACGTCGATGAAAAGCAGCGCCGATTGCGCCGGATCTAGAGGAATTTCACGGCTTAGAGCTTCGGGGTTCAGCATGGCTTCGCACTCCAAAGATGAAGGGTGTCGTCAATTGGCC
>JAJFGM010000607.1 GCA_021776145.1 Kiloniellaceae bacterium
CGACCGCGCCGCCGCCGTTGCCGCAGCCGATGTCGAGCAGCCGCTTGCCGGCCAAATCGAGGCCGGCGACGATCTGGCGCACGGATTCCGGCCCGCCCGGTGCCAGAAATCCCTCGCCCCACAGCAGGGCACCTACGGCGACTGTCCCCTTGCCGTAGGTCGAAGGGGCGCGTTCGTCTTGCGTCATGCGTCGGCCGAAATCAGTCGCTCAAGCGGTGCGCGAAGCATCTGATACGGCGCTCTCCGATGTGGCTGGTGACCGTCAGCCTGCAGGCCTTGAGCTGCATACCACTATCATCGAGCAGCCAAAGCGTGCGGCCGGCCCGGAGTTCGGAACTCCCTGCAGACCCGCTCTCGGCATAAGCCGGCAAGCCGGATCCGCGCGGCGTTGCGCTGCCGCGATCCAGGACGACGTTGCGCACCGGCGTTGCCGTGCCCAGCACCTCGGTCTGCGCGCCGCGGTGAATTAAGACGCCGGTCTGAGCCGCCGACGCCGCTGTTGTCAGCAAGCCGGTCGCGGCGCAGCAAAGAAACGCGATTACCTTGGATTTCATGGCACACCCCTGTTGGTGTCCCTGCCGATATGCCTGCAGGGCTTCATACGACAAGGTAAACAAATTCCTGGTCGGGCCGGCAAGAAATGATTTATCGATCTGAAAACAAACAAATAATTCGACAAACAGGGTTAATAACTAGGCGTCGATTTCAGCTTCGTGGGGGGTCGGATACAGCGCGCGCCGCGTTCATCCGCCGCGCAGGATGCGGTCCAGGGCGGCGGCGGCTTCCAGGACATCGTCGCGGGTCACGTCCATATGAGTGACGGCGCGCAGGCGCGTGGCGCCTGCCGGGCTGACGCGAATACCCTCGACCCGCAGCTTGGCGCCGATCTCCTCGATACTCTGGCCGCTGCGGGCCACGTCGAAAAATACCAGATTGGTCTCGACGTCTTCCGGATGGACGGCAATGCCAGGGATGTCGGCGATCGCCTCCGCAAAGGTCTTGGCGTTTGCATGGTCCTCGGCCAGCCGCTCGATGTTGTGTTCCAGGGCATAGATGCCGGCGGCGGCGATGACGCCGGCCTGGCGCATGGCGCCGCCGAGCATCTGTTTCCACTGCCGCGCCTCGGCGATGAATTCGGTGTCGCCGACCAGCACCGCGCCGACCGGCGCACCCAGGCCCTTGGTCAGGTCGATCCACAGGCTGTCGACGTGCTTGGCGTGCTCGTGCGCCGGCACGCCCGAGGCGATGACCGCGTTGAACAGGCGGGCGCCGTCCATATGGCCGATCAGGCCGTGGCGTCGGGCCACCGCCGTGACCTCGGCAAGCAGCGCCTGTGGCCACACGGTGCCTCCGGCCATGTTGGCTGTCTGTTCGATGGACACGAGCTGTGAACGTGGTGCGTACTGGCTCCGCGGGCGAATCGCCTCTTCCAGCTGGGCGGCGGTGAAAAGACCGCGTTTGCCGTCGATCGGCCGCAGCATGGCGCGGCTGATGACCGCCGGTCCGCCGCCTTCGAAGTTGAAGGTGTGGGCGCTGCGTTCGGCGATGATCTCGTCGCCGGCGCGGCAATGCACGGCGTAAGCAATTTCGTTGCACATGGTGCCGGACGGCAGGAACAATGCCGCGTCTTTGCCCAGCATCTCGGCGGTCAATTCGCAAAGCCGAGTGACACTGGGGTCCTCGTCGGCCTGTTCATCACCGACCTGGGCTTCGGCCATCGCCTGGCGCATGGCTGGGCTCGGCCGTGTTTTGGTGTCGCTGAAGAGGTCGATTCGCAGTTCGCTCATTTCTTGATCCCGATTGGCGTGCGTTTGACGTGCAAGCATGTGCCGAAAATAGCGGCAAAGTCGATGCCTGTCTTCATCCCCGCGCCGCCATCGCTACCCGCCGGCTCGCCGGTCGCTGAAGACTTGTTGCGACTCCGCAATTCGGTCACATTCGGCGAGTTACATGTGCGTTTGTACGGCTCGATCTTTTCAAGGAGTTCTCCATGACCCGTTTGTTCCTCCCGGTTGTCGCGCTTTTCCTGCTCGGGCTTTCGATAACGGCGGCGCCGCATAGGGCAGTGGCTGCTTCGGCCGTCGAAATTGATGCGGAAGCCAACGAGGCGCTGGAGCGCCTTTACAAGGAATCATCCGCCGCCAAAGAGCTCGGCGGCAAGGCGAGCGGAATTCTGATCTTTCCCAGCATTACCAAGGGCGGTTTCATTCTTGGTGGAGAATACGGCGAAGGAGCGCTTAGGGTCGGCGGCAATACCGACGGCTATTACAGCAGCGGTTCCGCTTCGCTTGGATTGCAGATCGGCGTTTCGTCGCGTTCGCTTGTCATCATGTTCATGACCGACAAGGCATTGCAGGCTTTCAAGGATAGCGATGGCTGGGAAGCAGGGGTTGACGCCGATGTGACCGTCGTCGAGGCCGGCGCCACAGGGTCGCTGGATTCAACGACGGCGAACAAACCGGTTATCGGGTTCAATTTCGGCGAATCCGGGTTGATGGCCGGGGTCAGCATCGAAGGGACCAAAGTCAGCAAGATCGATCCCTAAACCCGTTACCCGGGCAGGCCGGAGGTCCGAAAAGGTCGCGCCGCTTTATTCCAGGTGGGCTTTAGGCCCGTTCGGCGAGCGGCAGGTTGACCAACAGGTTCTGCGGCTTGAGGCGCAGAACCGAATCCTCGGTCATGCACATGGCCAGGTAGATCGGTCGTCCGGCCATGGCCTGGGGCATCAATGCCGGATCGTCGACGTCGAGGCGAAACAGGCTGAGCAGGCGTGCCAGGCGGCCTTCGCCAACCTCGACGCCGTTGTAGAGATCGTTGAGCAGGGCCGAGCCCTCGGCGTCCAGGCCGATGTGCCAGACCCACTTTTCGTCGCTGATACGCTGCACGGGCTGGATTGAAACCGCGACGTCGAGGAAATGGCGCACCCACCCTTCGAGCACCCGGCAAAGCGCATCGAGCCCGTCGCCCGCGAAGTTGAGATTAAGCACGGTATCGAAACGCGAGTCGCGGTCCCAGTAGATATCGGCGTTGTCCTCGCCAATAACGTCGAGATCAACGGTCCTGAGTGGCGTCTGCGCTTGGGCGACCAACTGGCCGAGATTGCCGAAACCGCCGGTCGTGGCGAACATGTCCACCGTCTCGGCATCGGCGGCCATTATGCTGCCGTCATTGATGGTCACCTTTTGGCTGCGGAACAGCGTCTCGGCCGCGCGCAGCCGCAGGCCGTCCGCGCAGCCGTCAAGCTGCGAACGCAGAATGACGTGGCTCATCTGTTCGACAAACAGTGGCGGAATGGCGACGCCGGCGCTGTCCAGGAAAACATCCAGATAGCAGGCCTCCAGCGTACCGGCCTTGACCAGGCGGTCGCGGAAATCCAGGACGATCCGGTAGTTGTTCCGGGCATCCGAATCGGCCAGGCGATCCAAACGCGGGCTGGAGACCGCTTCGCGCGGATTCTTCAGCAAGGCTTCGTGCAGGGCCCGTTCGGCGGCGCAGGCCTCGTCCGGGGGACGGATTTCGGGGCGCTGGAAGTAAGCGCGCAGAAAATCGTCGGTCACAACGAGGTGGCCGTTGGGCTTGCGTTCGAGAAGCCCGAATCCGGAGTCGCGCCAAAAATCGGTCATTGCGCGATCTATATGGCCTGGCGGGGCCGGCTGTCCAGGGCCTGGTCCGAGTCTTTGGCTGAGCCGCGCGCGAGAAGGGTCGCGGCGCTGGACTGTGGCGCTGGACTAGGGCGTAACGAGGTGCAATATTCCCGTCGCTGGCGCCGGTCCGGCGCCGATCCGCACGGTGTCGTCGATTCGACCGACGGATTCGAAGGGTTGAGCATGGGTATTTCCATCGGGACAAGGCTCTATTCCTGGCTGCGTGGCGAGGAAGTCGGTCGCGACCGTCAAGGCAACCGCTATTACCGCGAAAAGGGTGGCGGCAAGGTACACGCCGATTCCATCCGCAAAGAGCGCCGCTGGGTGCTCTATGACGGCGAGGTCGAAGCAAGCCGCGTGCCGGCGGAGTGGCATGCCTGGCTGCATCACACGGTTGCCGAAACGCCACCCGACGTCGATCCGAAGCGCAAGCCTTGGCAAAAGGAACATCTGCCCAATCTGACGGGGACCGATCAGGCCTACCGGCCGCCGGGACATGCCTTCAGCGGCGGCAAACGCGACCCTGCCACCGGCGACTACGAAGCCTGGAGCCCGGAGTAACCCGCGTGACGGCGTGGCTGTCACAACGGGCGAGGGCGCATAACGAGGACCGCCTAAATGCGTAGAAACATCATCGAGACCGTGATGGGCGGCGTCGTGCTGATCGTCGCCATTGGATTTGTCACCTTGGCCTTCCAAGCCACCGAATCCGGCAAGGTCTACGGTTACAGCGTGCAGGTCGAATTCGACGACGCTTCCGGCCTGACGGTTGGCACGGACGTTCGCATGGCCGGCGTCAAGATCGGCACGGTGGCGAGCCAGAAGCTCGACCCGCAAACCTACTTCGCCATCGTCGAGCTGACCATCGACGACAGCATCAGGCTGCCCGTCGACACCTCGGCGCGGATTATTCCCGACGGCCTGCTTGGCGGCAATTTTGTCGCTCTGGAGCCGGGCGGCGCCGATGAGAATATTCCTGACGGCGGCTCAGTCCGCTACGCCCAGGGCTCGATCAACGTCGTCGACCTTCTCGGTCGTTTCATTTTCAGCGTCGCCGAATCGAAAGACGAAAAGTCCGCCGAGTGAAAAGACCCGGCCCCAAGGCGCGGCCGGAAGACGCGAACCGGCAGACGTCGGCAGAGCTTGGCCCGACGCAGCATTGGGATCCGGAACGCTATGCGCGCAACGCCCGTTTCGTCGCCGATCTCGGGGCGCCGCTGCTCACTCTGCTTGATGCCAAACCGGGCGAGCGGGTGCTGGATCTCGGCTGCGGCGACGGTCACCTGAGCCGTACCATTGCGGCCAGCGGCGCCGAGGTGCTGGCAGTCGATGCCTCCGCCGAACAGATCGCCGCGGCGCGTGACGCCGGTGTCGAGGCACGCGTCGCCGACGGTGAGAAGCTGGAATTCGACAGCGAGTTCGACGCGGTCTTTTCGAACGCGGCCTTGCACTGGATGACACAGGCCGATGCCGTCGTTGCCGGGGTCGCCCGGGCTCTTAAGCCGGGCGGCCGCTTCGTCGCCGAAATGGGCGGCGCCGGCAATGTCGCGCGCATCGTCAATGCTCTGGTCGCCGGTTTTGATAGGCGCGGCCTTGACGGCGCCGCGGCGGTGCCGTGGTACTTTCCCGACGCTGACGAATATGGCGCGAAGCTGCGGCGGCACGGCTTTACCGTCGAGTCTTGTGAGATCATCCCACGCATGACGGCCTTGCCCGGCGCCATGGCGGATTGGCTTGCGACCTTCGCGGAAACCTTCACCCATCGCCTGCCGCCCGCCGAACGCGAGGCCTATGTCGCCGAGGTGGTGGCGGCGCTTGCCCCGGACCTGCGCGATTCGCAGGGCAATTGGCACGCCGATTATCGCCGTCTTCGGTTCGTCGCGCGAAAGACCCTCTCGCCGGACGGGCTTGCGTCGCCGCCTGCGGCCGCTTAAGTCTTTGGTCGCAACGAGTTGAGGGAGAGCGCCCGTGGCGCGACCGGAAGCGGAATTCGAGGACATTGCCTGGCTACAGCCGGACGGACAGCTTTTGTCCTGTCGCGAGAAGATCAAGGTATTGAATGAGAATCTCGAGGAACTTCGGCAGATGGCGCAGGATGCCCTGGAAGACGCGATCTTGATGGGGGGCGACGAGGCGCAAATCCGAAGCGTTTTGGGCGGTATCGTCGACGGCCTGGAGAACCCTTACGCCGATCGCAAGAAGAAGGGCTGATCGCAAGTGCAGCGCAAGCCGTCGAGAGTGTTTTTGGGCCTCGCCCTATGGTTTTGTGCTCCATTGTTCGCGGTTTCGCCGGTGTTGGCCGATGCCGCAATCCTGCAAGGTCTGGACAAGATTACCGCGCGCATCTCGACTTTCGAGGCGCCGCTCGATACGCCGGTACGCTTCGGCTCGCTAAGCATCATCGCTCGCACCTGCTACAAGCGACCGCCGGAAGAACCACCGGAATCGACGGCCTTCCTGGAAGTCGTCGTTGTCCATCCGGACTCCGAACCGGTGAGTCTTTTTACCGGTTGGATGTTCGCCTCATCGCCGGCCATCTCCGCAATCGAACACCCGGTGTACGATGTCTGGGTCATCGATTGCGCGGCTGCTTCATCGCAAGGCGCCGAAGGCGAGGACCCAGAGGGACCCCTGCTGCCCGATATTGTCGAGACCGTCCCGCTCGACGAAGCCGCGGGCGAAAATGACGTGACCCAATAGTCGTCCTGGGGGTTGGTTTAGGGAAACAGTCCCTTTGACTTGTCGGCTGTCGAACGACCGGTGCCGCGCATGGGAACCCTGCCTCTCAATCCGTGCTGTCGAGGAAGGCTTCAAGATCCGCTTGGGTGATCGCCTGGCTGGAAAAATTTGCCGGCTTGTTGATGGCCTTGACCAGAAGCTTGCGATAGGTATGGCGCGACACCTCGGTGACGCCGAACTGGCTGAGGTGCGGTGTGTTGAACTGCGTGTCTAGCAGTTCGAATCCGCCTTGCCGCAAGCGCAGCACAAGGTGCACCAGAGCCACCTTGCTGGCATCTGTGACCCGCGAAAACATGGACTCGCCGAAGAAGGCACTTCCCAGCGATACGCCGTAGAGCCCGCCCACCAGTTCTTCCTTCTGCCAGCATTCGATCGAGTGGGCGTAACCCATCTCGTAAAGCTCGCGGTAGAGCAGCTCGATCACCGGATTGATCCAGGTTTCGGGGCGGTCGCTGGTACGCTCGGCACAGGCCAGGATGACTTCCTCGAATGCCGTATCGCAGCGCACGTCGAAGTCGCCATTGCGGACGCTGCGGCGCAGCCGACGTGGAATGTGCAGGTCGTCTAAGGGCAGGACGCCGCGCTGTTCCGGGTCGATCCAGTGCAACTCCAGATCGTCCCGGCTTTCGGCCATCGGGAAGATGCCAATGGAGTAGGCCCGCAGTAGAAGATCGGCGGTTAGCTGCATGGTTCCAAGGGGCTCCGTCCCGCGTAGGGCGTGGATCCCGGACCTCCCGTCATTTTCCGATCACCGTGCCAAACGATAACGCTTATGCCGGAATTTTGCCGCGAAGGGGCGGATGATGCAACTGGGCGAGCGTCGGCGCTGGTGGCTGTCGGGGGCCGTCTTGGGCACGGCTGGATCAGTCCAGGCTGTCGACGAACTTTTCCAGCCAATGGATGTCGTAGTCGCCGTTGATGAAATCGCTGACGCCAATCAGTTCCTGATGCAGGGGGATCGAGGTTTCGACCCCCTCGATGACGAACTCCTCGAGGGCGCGGCGCAGGCGCATCAGGCATTCATTGCGAGTTTGCCCGTGGACAATCAACTTGGCGATCAAGCTGTCGTAGTAGGGCGGGATGCGGTAGCCGGCATAGATGGCGGAGTCGACACGTACACCCAGGCCGCCGGGCGCGTGATAGTCACTGATGGTGCCGGGCGAGGGCAGAAAGGTGCGCGGGTTTTCGGCGTTGATGCGACATTCGATGGCGTGGCCCGAGAAACTCACGTCTTCCTGCGTGAACGCCAACGGTAACCCGGCGGCGATGCGGATCTGCTCGCGCACGATGTCGATGCCGGTGATCGCCTCCGAGATCGGGTGTTCGACCTGCAGTCGAGTGTTCATCTCGATAAAGTAGAATTCGCCGTTCTCGTAAAGGAATTCAATGGTGCCGGCGCTGCGGTAGCCAAGATGGCGCATGGCCTGTGCCACGCGTTCCCCAATGGCGTTGCGTTCGGCGGCGTTGAGGGCTGGCGACGGCGCCTCTTCCAGGAGCTTTTGGTGGCGGCGTTGCAGCGAGCAGTCGCGTTCGCCGAGATGCACTACCTGGCCCTGACCGTCGGCCAGCAGTTGCACCTCTATATGGCGCGGCCGTCCAAGGTACTTTTCCAGATAGACCGTGTCGTTGCCGAAGGCGGCGCCGGCTTCGCTGGCGGCCAGGAGATAGGCGTCGTTGATCTCGTCGGCGTTTCGCGCCACCTTCATGCCGCGACCGCCACCGCCGGCGGAGGCCTTGATCAGCACCGGGTAGCCGATTTCTCCGGCGATCTCGGCGGCGCGTTCCGGGCTTTCGACCGCGCCGTCCGAACCCGGCACGACTGGCAAATTCAGATCTACCGCGGCCTTTTTCGCCGCCACCTTGTCGCCCATCAGACTGATGTGTTCGGGTGTCGGCCCGATGAAGGCGAGGCCATGCTCCTCGACCACCGTGGCAAATTCAGCGTTTTCCGAAAGGAAGCCCACGCCGGGATGGACCGCGTCGGCCCCGGTGATGTTGGCCGCCGAGAGGATGGCGGCGACGTTCAGGTAGCTGTCTCGGCTGGGCGGCGGCCCGATGCAGACAGACTCGTCGGCGAGGCGGACGTGCATGGCATCGGCGTCGGCCGTCGAATGTACCGCAACGGTCTTGATGCCCATCTCGCGGCAGGCGCGGTGAATGCGTAGGGCGACTTCGCCACGGTTGGCAATGAGGATCTTTTCGAACATGCCGATGTGACGGTTATTCAATGATCATCAGCGGTTCACCGAACTCGACTGGGTCACCGTTGCTGACCATGATTCGGGTGACCTTGCCGGCGCGCGGGCTGGGCAGGGGGTTCATCACCTTCATTGCCTCGATGATGAGCAGGGTTTGACCTTCGCTGACCATGTCGCCGACCTTGACGAAGGGCGGCGCCGTCGGTTCGCCGGCGACGTAGACCGTGCCCACCATCGGCGATGTCAGGGCGTTGGCCGGCACCGCTTCGGCTTCGGCCTGCAGAGCCTCGGCGCCGAGCGGGGCGGCGGCGACACTGTGCACGACCCCTCCACGGGCGACACGAACGCGCTGTTCGTTGGCCTCGTACTCGATTTCGCTGAGGCCGGTTTCGGCGAGCAGATCCGCCAGCTTGCGGATCAGATCTTCGTTGACTTCAAACTTGGCCATTACGTCCCTTGTTCGTCTTGCAGTTGGCGCGCCATGGCCTCCAGGGCCATATCGTAGCCCGCGGCGCCAAAGCCGCAAAGCACGCCGTTGGCGGCCTGCGACACGTAGGATTTGTGGCGGAAGGCTTCGCGCTGGTGGATGTTTGACAGATGAACTTCGATGACCGGAAGACCGCTCGCCAGCAGGGCGTCAAGAATGGCGACGGACGTGTGGCTGTAGGCTCCAGGATTGATGACAATGCCAACGCAGTCGCGCCGCGCTGCCTGGATGGAATCGACCAGGGCGCCCTCGCTGTTCGACTGCGCGCACTCGACCCGCAAGCCCAAGGACTTGCCGTGCTCGTGGCAGCGCGCCTCGATGTCCGCCAAGGTGGTACGGCCGTAGATCTCGGGTTGACGGGTACCCAGCATGTTGAGATTGGGGCCATTCAGTACGAGGATTTTTGGCGACTTGGCCACCTATGACTCCCAATTGGCGGTGATTGGCCGATGCATTGTCGAAATTATTGGGCCGTTGTAATTGGGACCATTCCGTACCTGTCCCCGGCAATCTCGCGCGAATTTTCCGGCTTGGGCCTCGATCAATGCCAAGGCGGTCGCCCCAATATCAACGCTGGTCGCAAGCGTTACCATAGTGCGCGCCCGTTTCGCAATCACCGCAGCGCATAGGCTCGGCCGAAAGGCGCCGCACTATGAAGGCCGCCCAATCAGCCGGCGCCGGCGCGCGCCTCGGCAATGATTCGCAGCAGCGCCTCCTTGTCGAAGGCGCCCGGTACCAGGGTTTCGCCGACCACCAGGGCCGGGGTGCCGTTGATGCCAAGTCGCTCGGCCAGTTCGTAGTTGCGGCGCAGGGCATCGTCGATGTCTTTCGATTCCATGTCCACGGCCAGGCGTGTCGTGTCGAGCCCGGCCTGCTCGGCGGTTGCCATGATGTGCGCGCGGCTCATGTCGCCGGGCTTCTCCATCAGGGCAAAGTGAAAGGCTTTGTATTTACCTTGCTTTTCGGCCGCCAAGGCGGCGCGAGCACCCTGGATCGACTGCTCGCCGAGGATCGGGAATTCCTTGAAGATCAACTTTACGCCAGGGTCTTCTTCGAGGGCCTGCTCAAGAACGCCGGCAACGCGGCGGCAATAAGGACAGCGATAGTCGAAAAACTCGACCATGACGACGTCGCCCTCGGGGTTGCCGACGAAGGGTGACGCGGGGTCGTTGATCAAATCCTCGCGGAAGGTCGCGATGGCATCGACCTTGGCCTGCAACTCCGCCGCGTCGCGCTTGGCCTGGTAGGTCTGCAAGGCTTCGATGACGATTTCGGGATTGCTCAAAATGTAGTCACGAACGATGTCCTCGATCGCCTGTTTGGACAGCGTCGAGCCTTCCTGCACCGAGATCTCCTGGGCCAGGCTCGACCGCGCCGGCCAAAAAGCGGCCATGGCCAAAGCGATGGCCAGCGCGGCCAATGTCCAATTCGCATACCGCGGCCCTGTTCCGACGACAGCTGTCATTCCCTTGAATCCTTGCGTTTTCCATTGCTTGCGGCACGCGCTACTGCTCGGCACCGGGTTATAACCTCTAAACCGAGCGCCGAGCAAATCACGGCCGCGTGGCATCTTCAGTTATTCTTCTTCTGCTTTTGTGCCCGCCGTTCCGCTTCGTTCTGCAGGTCGGCGGCGCGCAACCCGGCGGGCGAACCCTGCGGCAGCAGCGCCTGGGCTCGGTCGGCACGGTCGCGGGCCTCGACATAGCGGCCACTCAGGAAGGCCGCCTCCGCGAGGGACAGGGCTGTCATGGCCTCATTGCCCTGGCGGCCGTGAGCCACCGCCGCCAGGCGCCAGGAAAAGGGGTCGCCCGGCTCCAGGCGCACCGCCTGGGCGAGTGTCTCCAATGCTTCCTGGTCGAGATCCGGCGCGTTGAGCTCGATTTGCACCTGCGCCAGGCTGCGCAGAATGGTGGCCGAATTGGGCTGCAATTTTACGGCCGCCTCGTACTCCGGAAGCGCCGCGGCCACCTTGCCGTTCTCGAACAGTACCTGACCCTTGAGCTCGTGAAAGAAGGCGTCCTGCGGATGTTCCGCCAGGAGGCCATCAATCAGGGTGATGGCGCGGTCGAGTTCGGGAACCTTATAATAGGCGATTGAGCGGGCATAACGCGCCTCTAGACTGCTGTCGCTTTCCGGGTATTTTTTCAGGACCTTGGATAGCGGCTGCAGAAAACCGATCAATTTGGCCTGCATGCGTTTGTGCATCTGGATGAAGTCCGGTCGCGCCGCTTGGCCGCGGTAAGGCGACTGTTCGACCGCCTGCCGGTAGAATTCAATTCGGTCCTCGCTGAGTGGGTGGGTCCTCAGATAGGGGTCCTGACTGCTGCTCAGCAGGACTTCCTGGTCGGATAGGATCTCCATGAAATGGAGCAGCCCTTCCGGCGACTGTTCGGTCGCCTGGAGGAAATTCAGGGCGGCCTGGTCGGCGGAGCTTTCCTGGGCGCGGGAATAGCGCAGCAGCCCTTTCAAAGCGATATCCTGGCCGCCAGAGATGATGGCGGCGCCGATTTCCGGCCGACCGCTGGCGAGAATCGCGCCAAGACCCAGGACATAACTCACCAGGGCGCCGGTTTGCGAGGCCTCTTGGGCATCGCCGCGTCGGGCGATATGGGCGCCGGAGAGATGCCCGGTTTCATGTGCGATGACCCCGATAACCTGCAGGGGATCATCGGCCCGCATTAAAAGGCCGGTGTTGAGGAACATGTTCAGGCCGCCGGCCACAAAGGCGTTCAGGCTGTCGTCATTGACCAGGAAAAGCTTGATTCCCTGCGGATTGAGCCCGGCCACCTGGAACAGTGGCGTGGCATAGGATCGAATGGTAGTTTCGATCTCCGCGTCACGAATTAGATTGATCTGTTGAGCCCAGGTCCGGGCGGGCAGGACCAGCGTCACAGCCAAGAGCAAGGCCGAAAGCAGTTGGACTGTTCGTGGGCGCAATGTTCCGACCTCGCTATTCTTGAAGGAAGATATGTACCCCAGAGTGTTTTTGCAACGCGCCCAGTGGCGACAACGGCATGGCGCGCGCGCACCGCTTCGCGCCTTTGTGCTGGCCGCCTTGGCGTTTGTCTCGGCCTGCGAGAGCAGTACGGAACCTGGAGTCGTCGGCACCGTAAAGGGTTTCGCCGGACTGGTCGCGGGGGACGAACCGCGCGCAGTCGTGGTCGGTCGCGATGTGATCGGCAACGGTGGGACGGCGATCGATGCCGCCATCGCGATGTCCTTTACCATGATGGTGACATTGCCGTCGCGTGTTGGCGTCGGCGGCGGTGGCGTTTGTGTCGTCTTCGATCCCGGCTACAAAGAGGACTCTCGGCCCGTCGGCGAGGCTTACGAGTTTCTCACCGGGCGCGCGCCGGGTGCCGGCCTGTCGCCGCGCACAGTGCGCGCCATGGCGGCGCTGCATGCCGCGCGTGGTACGCTGCGTTGGGAAACGCTGTTGACGCCGGCCGAGAACCTGGCCCGCTTTGGACACCCGGTCAGTCGGGCCTTCGCCAGCGATATCGCCGATGCCAACGTAACG
>JAJFGM010000608.1 GCA_021776145.1 Kiloniellaceae bacterium
CAACAACTCGGAGGCGGTGATGAACGAATTGCAACAGCAACTGCAGGACTACCGATTGACGACGGCGGAAATCCTCTACCACCTGCCCGATCACCCGAGCCTGCTGCAAACCTATGTCTGGCAAGAATACGACCTGGCGCCAAAATTTCCGATCCTGCACAAATTTCTCGGTTTCTGGACCGCAAAGCTGGACGGTCGCCTGCATTCCGTGCGGGTCGCCAACCAACAAATCATCTGCGCTCCAAAAACCTGCACCGTCGACTATTCCTTTACGTTGCAGTAGCGCCAGTGCCCCACTCGCCTGGGCCGGGCTGCCTGTTATGCGCGGCATTGCGCCGCGCCCACTTGGCCTTGCGGCGGACGAAAGATAACTTGGCGCCCCTAAGTGCCGAGAGCAGATCCGGGTTTCATGGAATCGCAAGCGGCGATCCATCGACCCGGTGAATCTGCTCTACCTATTCGATGTAGTGCGGATGATGTTTTGTCCGAACCACAAAGTGGTTCCGACACGACATCATCCGCACTAGCCCCCTCTCGCCGGGGCACGACTTTGGGGGCCGCGACCATCATCCCTTACAACACGCAAGACCTTGACCGAACCGCCACGGCGAATGATCGCGCCGTAGCCCTGTGGCTCTATTGCTGCTGCGCCATGATCCTCGCCATGGCGGTCATCGGAGCCATCACCCGACTGACCGAATCCGGCCTATCGATCATGGAGTGGGCACCCTTCAGCGGCGCCCTACCGCCGCTTGGACAAGCCGAGTGGGAGCGTGTCTTTGCCCTCTACCGGGAAATCCCGGAGTATCTCGAAGTCAATGCCGGCATGACCCTGGAAGAGTTCAAGAGTATCTTCTGGTGGGAGTACATCCATCGTCTATGGGGTCGCCTGATCGGCGTGGTCTTCGCCGGCCCATTGCTGTGGTTTCTGCTGCGCGGCGCCATCCGCCGCCGGCTGGTGCCGCACCTCGTCGCGCTCTTCGTCTTCGGTGGGCTGCAGGGCCTGCTCGGCTGGTACATGGTCGCAAGCGGTTTCGCCGAACGCACCGACGTCAGCCAGTACCGCCTGACGGCGCACCTGATGGCGGCCCTGGCGATCTACGCCTATACCCTTTGGGTCGCCATCACCCTGCGTCACCCGCGGCCAGCCCCGAGCGCCGCGGCGGCGACGGCCACCCTGCGGCGCGCCTATTTCGCCCTTGCCGGCCTGGTTGCTTTGACCATTGCCTCCGGTGGTTTCGTCGCCGGCCTCAACGCCGGACTGGTCTACAACACCTTTCCTTTGATGGACGGTGACTGGCTGCCGGAAGGCTACGCCCTGCAGGAGCCATGGTTGCTCAATGTTTTCGAGAACGTCATTGCGGTGCAATTCAATCACCGTGTCCTGGCCGTGACCAGCGCGACACTGGCCGTTCTGCTGTGGCTCTGGTCACGCCGCCTGGAGCTCGCCGCGACGGCACACAGGGCCTGCAGTCTGGTCATGCTGATGGCACTTATCCAATTTGGACTGGGTATCTCGGCTCTTCTGTTTGTCGTGCCAGTCTGGCTCGGCGCCCTGCATCAGGCCGGCGCCATTCTGCTGTTGACCCTGGCGATCTGGGCCCTACATCAGGTCCGGCCGCGGCGTGACCGGCCGGTTTGACCGGCGACCGGGCAAGAACCCGCGGCAGCGTTGCCGACAAGCCACCCAAAGATATAGAACAAGGCATGACCTTGCAGGGGAAAAGCCATCGCCGGAGTGACCGCGTGACACAGGACCGAACAGAAAACGAAGATCTCGCCATCCCCGATGCGCCCTTGCCGGTCTCGGTGCTGACCGGCTTTCTCGGCAGTGGTAAGACAACCGTTCTGCGTCACCTGCTCGGCCATCCCGACATGAGCGAAACCGCGGTCATCATCAACGAGTTCGGGGAAATCGGCCTCGACCATCTGCTGGTCGAGAAGGTCGACGACGACACAGTACTCCTCAACAGTGGCTGCCTCTGCTGCACCATCCGCGGCGATCTGGTCGAGAGCCTGCGCGATCTCTTCAAGCGCCGCGTCCGGCGCCAGGTCCCGGCCTTCGAGCGCGTCGTCATCGAAACCACGGGTCTTGCCGATCCGGCGCCGATTTTGCAGACATTGATGACCGATCCGCTGCTGTCGAGCCGCTTCCGCCTCGACGGCGTGATCACCGCGGTCGACAGCGTCAACGGCCTGGAGAGCCTGGACAGACACCCGGAATCGGCAAAGCAGGCCGCCGTCGCCGACCGCCTGCTAATGACCAAGGGCGATCTTGTCGCAAAGGACGCCTCGCAGCGGCTGACCGCGCGTCTGCGCGCCCTCAACCCGGCGGCGCCAAGCTATGCGGTGGAGAACGGTATCGTCGACCCCGCGCTGCTCTTCGATGCCGGGCTCTACAACCCCAAGACCAAGAGCCTCGAGGTGCAGGCCTGGCTGAAGGCCGAAGCCTTTGCGGCGCATGGCGCCAATCATGACGCCGATCACGACCATGGCGGCCATGGCGGCCATGCCCACCACAACGACGTGAACCGTCATGGCGACGGCATCCGCGCCTTTTGCCTGATCTACGAGCAGCCACTGGTTTGGGATCGCTTCAACAGCTGGATCGAAATGCTGATCACCCTCTACGGCGCCAATATCCTGCGCATCAAGGGACTGTTGAATGTCGCCGAAATCGACGAACCCCTGGTGATCCATGGCGTTCAACACGTTTTCCAT
This sequence comes from Kiloniellaceae bacterium, assembly GCA_021776145.1. Lineage (GTDB taxonomy): Bacteria > Pseudomonadota > Alphaproteobacteria > Kiloniellales > Kiloniellaceae > JAJFGM01. Next base: position 2,722 of record JAJFGM010000608.1, read on the forward strand.
CCGCCGGTGCGGTTAGAGGCCTGGCCCGATTCCGACCGCCGCTCGCGCCTGGTCTTCATCACACGCGATCTGGACCAAGAGATGTTCGAACACACGCTGCGGGCTTTCAACGAAGACGACAGCACACCCCTGTAGAGCGCTACCCCGACCAACGCACTCCATAGCCGCCGGCCCCGCCAGGCTGGCCTTTTGCGTTCAATAACGCGAATGTGACCGCCGTGGCGCCCGCGCTTCGCCCAGAATGGCGAGTGAGCCGGGAAGACGACAAACACAAAGCCGGAACCGGTTGGCACAGGCCGGGTCACGGCCATCGCGATACAATGGGGTATGGGATGAAAGCTGAAGAACTGCGCGCTCTACAGGCGCCGCTCAAGGAGCGCTATCGAGACGATCCCCTGACCGGGGTGGTGACCATGCATGCCGAGGGAGAACTCGGCATCGAGGGCGTGACCTGCCGGGTCGAGACCGGCCGCGCCCTGGTCGAGGCCGGCCTGCACGAGGCCGCCGGCGGTAACGGCTTGACCGCCTGTTCTGGCGACATGCTTTTGGAAGCGCTGGTGGCCTGCGCCGGCGTTACGCTATCCGCGGTGGCAAGCGCCCTGGAAATATCCGTGCGCGGCGGCAAGGTGCGCGCCGAGGGGGATCTCGATTTTCGCGGCACCCTGGCTGTCGACCGCGAGGCCCCTGTCGGCTTTCGTGACATCCGCCTGGACTTCGAACTGGACAGCGACGCCACGGATGACGAACTGACAAAGTTGATCAGCCTCACCGAACGATTTTGTGTTGTGTATCAAACTATCAAGTCGACGCCGCGAATCTCGGTCGCGAGCCGCGCCGCCTAAGCGCCGGCCGGAACTTCGCAAGCCGCACAAGTACGCGGTCCTGCCGCGTTATTTCGACTCGGCCTGGCCGCAGGTGGGTTCCGTCGTCGCCAGGACGCGGATAAGATTGAGAAGCTCGGCCTTTGGTTTTCCTTCCGGCATTTCATCGAGCAGTTGCGCCGCGCGGATCGATTTCAGTCCCATCGGCAAGGTCGGAGAGTCCGGCTCGCTGCCGTTCAAGCCATCGAAGAAATATCCGGGCGAAACTTCCAGCACGCGCGACATTTCGTAAAGCTTGCTGACTGAAATGCGGTTTGCACCGCGCTCGTACTTTTGAATTTGCTGAAAGGAAATACCTAGAGCTGCGGCAAGGTCCGATTGCGAAAGTCTCTGCGCCGTGCGCAGGACCCTGACTACGGAACCAACGTGGATATCTACAGGATGCGGCATATTGTCTTGCTACCCCCCGGAAGCGTATGGCGTGTCGAAAATCAACCCGAAAGAGATTCGCCCCAACGCATGCGAGAAATCAATTGTCAAAATGCGCGCTTTTGCAGTAAGAATATCTTCGTCTTGGGTAAACATTTTTACCCAACGAAATTGGCTCGATCTCTTGCAATGCCGCGACATGCCGCAAGCTTGCGCCAGACCCGTGTAAACAGAGCTTTGGTTTAGCCATGCATCCCTTGCCTCAACAATCTGTTTTGTTCGAGATGCTGCGTTCCTTCACAACTCTCGCGCGCACTCTGAATCTCTCGAAAACGGTCGAAACACTGGGCGTCACCCGTCAAACGGTGCGGCGGCACGTCAACGGTCTGGAGGCACTCAAGGGCGTCAAATTCTTCGAGATCGAGGACAGGCGCTACGGTTTGACTGCCGCCGGCATGAAATCCGCGCAAGAAGCTGAGGAAGTGCTGGCCAGGGCCGACACCTGGCTGAATGGACAGCACCAAAATGCCGACTATGTTGCAGGAATGGCTCACCAAGAATACTCGGACCGCGCTGGTACCACGTACATTGCACAACAGCATGCTCTGGACCGTCTCTGGGTCGACGGCCCACCACTTTTGAAAAAAGGCTTTCTCGCCTGGGCCAATTCCCGGTTTCAGATTGAAAGCCCACTGATGGATGAACTGAAACCCTACCTGCTCGTCTATCGCAAACACCGGGAGTATTGGGTTTGTGTGAACTGCGGTGAAAAGTCTTCCTTCGCAACATGGTTTGGCTGGGCCTGGGGGAAAAGTTCGCTTGGACGCCTCTTGGAAGAGACGATTGGAGAAAGCGATCAGTCCAGAATCATTGCCCGCACCTATTCAGAAGTTCTTCTGACCAAGAGCGCGCGGATTGATCACGTCTTCACACGAATTTCCCGAGAGGTGGGAGGACCAGAGGAGCCCGTCCGCTATCAACGCCTCTTGTGCGGTTGCATATTTCCAGATGGCGAACCGGCGTTGATGGTATTGGTCGCCCGCACAAACCGGATTCAGATTCCGTGCTTGAATTTGGATGAACTACCACTCATGCGGGAAGATCTGGCAATGGAATTCGATATTTAGTGTAAAAAAGGCGACCACAAAGCGATATTCCATGCAAATCTAAACCTTTCGGTAGGAAAGAGCTCCGATACCTAGGCTCTTCGCACTACATGCCTGGGAAGGAGGATCTGCGGATGCCTGGGGTAGACCTATGTTCGGCGACGTCCTATTTCGTAGCCATTGCCGAAATCGCGGCATCGAAAGGCATTCGCCTCACGATCGGATCTGATTTCACCGAGTTCCAAACACACCTGGATACGCAGTCGCAACGCCATGTTCTGTCGCCGATGTTCGATGCCCGGAAGAGTTCTATTCCGCCGGAAAAGGCCTTCTGGATCGCTGGGTTCGATGAGAATAACGAACTCGTCCACACTCAAGCGATGCGACTGATCGATTTATCTGGATCGACCCTTGACGGACACCTGGAACAGCACTTTTGTGATTACCGGCCTGGCACGCTGGAAATAGACGAGTCGCGATCCGCATACATCCCGACACCGGGTCTAATGAACATAGCCGGGCACATTTGTTATCATGGCGAGCTGTGGCTGAAGTCAGGGCCTCGCGGCTACCGCGGCACGGGTCTAACCGCGGTTCTTCCCCGACTGGCCCTTGCTTTGGGTCTGCTGCGTTGGTCGCCCGATTTCATCTTCGGGTTTATGTTTCCAATCGCCGCATGCAGGGGATTGGCGGCTCGCGAAGGCTACATGCATCTTGAACCGGGCTGCATTGAATGGGGCCAGCGGGGTGACAGCGATCTCTTGGAGGAATGGCTGGTTTGGATGAGTCGGGCCGACCTCGACTATCTCGTCAGCATCAATCCAGGCGTCCTCTACGAAAAAATTGAGGCGACAGTCACCGCGACCCAAAGACGAAAAGTCGGCGCGAAAGACCGGCTTGGAAAACCGGGGCCGGTGAAAGAACGTCGGTTGCCTGCCCGCGCGACGGCAATTCCCCGGGCTCCTCAGCAAGATCCACCGACATGACGGAGCCAGCGCGAACGATACCAAATGGAGCGGGTGAGCTTTCAAAGCCTGAGATTTTGCCGCAATTTTCCCGACGGTGAACTCTCTCTACATCAAATAGTTAGTGCGGATACACAGGGTCAATGGATCGCCGCGTGCGATTCCATGTGACCCGGATCCGCTCTAGCAGTCTGTCGGATTTGAACTGAGACTATGGGCAGCGTCGGAGCTAGTCTGCTATGAAGGGGTATGACCAATTT
>JAJFGM010000609.1 GCA_021776145.1 Kiloniellaceae bacterium
GGCGGGACTATGCCCCAACGCCTCAATAGATTCCAGCGAAATCGCATCCTTTTCGTCAAAGGGTCCGACAGAGAGTCGGCGCAGGTCGACAATGTAGGCCAGCGTGCCCAAGGCGACCCCAATATCCCGGGCCAGGGAGCGCATGTAGGTGCCCTTGCCGCAGGTCACGTCGAAGGTTGCGTGGTCAGCATCCTCGATTATGGCCAGTTCGAACCGCCGCACCTCGACCTGTCTCGGTTTGAGCTCGAAATCAGCATCGGCGCGGGCCAGATCATAGGCCCGTTTGCCGTCGACCTTGATCGCCGAGTAGAGCGGAGGGACCTGCTCGATAGAGCCGATGAAGCGCGGCAGCACCGCGCCAATCTCGGCTTCGCTCGGGCGCCGCGGCGACTCCGCAACGATGTCACCCTCGCTGTCATCCGTTGCCGTGGCGACACCCCAGCGCAGAGTGAACCGATAGGTCTTTTCGCGATCAAGGGCATAGGAAACGGTCTTGGTTGCTTCGCCGAAAGCGATCGGCAGGACGCCGGTTGCCAAGGGATCCAGTGTCCCACCGTGTCCGACCTTGCGGGCATCGAAAGCGCGGCGTACGCGCGCCACGACCTGTGCCGAGGACAAACCGCGCGGCTTGTCGATCGCGATCCAGCCGTTGATGGCTTTACCGTTTCGCCTGCGTCCCATCGGCCCGCCCTAATCTGTCGCCGTGTCCAGCTCGCCGGGATCGTCCTTGGCAAGATCGCGCTGCACCTTGGGGCGGCGCAACAGGCTTTCGATGTGGTCCGAGGCGTCAAAGGACCGGTCGGCGGCGAACTCGATCTGCGGCGTGTGGCGCAGTTGGATTTCGCGGCCCAGGCGGCTACGAAAATACCCGCGCGCCCGGTTCAGCGCCGCGACCAATCCTTCGAGACCGGCACCGCCGAGGGGCACGACAAAGGCGGTGGCGTTTTTGAGGTCGGGACTGACGCGAACCTCGGTCACGGTGATATCGGAATCGGCCAATACGGGATCTCTAAAGCCGCCCTGGGCGAGGATCCGCGCCAAAGCGTGACGCAGCTCTTCACCGACGCGAAGCTGGCGCTGGCTTCGCGCACTGGCGCGCGGATCCTGATTTTTCGATTGACGCATCAAGACGTCCCGAATGGGGGTCGTGAGGGGCGGAAGCCGGATTACAGCTGCCGCGCCACCTCTTCGACCTCATAACACTCGATCTGGTCGCCGACCTTGATATCGGTGTAGTTCTCGAAGGCCATACCGCATTCATAGCCATCGCGCACTTCCCGCACCTCATCCTTGAAGCGGCGCAGCGTCTTCAGTGTGCCATCATGTATGACGACGCTGTCGCGCAGCAGTCGAACCTTTGCGCCACGTTTCACGATGCCTTCAGTGATCATGCAGCCGGCCACTTTGCCGACCTTGGAGTTGGCGAAGACCTCGCGAATTTCCGCGTATCCGAGGAAGTTTTCCTTGCGGGTCGGCGAGAGCATTCCGCTAAGGGCGGCTTTGATTTCGTCAACGACATCATAGATGATCGAATAGTAACGGATCTCGATTTTATCCTGCCGCGCCTGCTCGCGCGCCTGTGGATTGGCGCGTACGTTGAAGGCGATAATCGTCGCATCGGTTGCCCGCGCCAGGGTGATATCCGACTCGTTGATGGCGCCGACACCGGCATGCAGAATCCGCACCTTGACTTCGTCGGTGCCCAGTTTTTCGAGGTTCGTGGAGATTGCCTCGACCGAGCCTTGCACGTCGGACTTGATAATAATCGAAAGCTCCGAGGCGACACCTTCCTTGATGCGGGTGAACATCTGTTCCAGCGAGCCGCGCGCGGCGCCGGCGAACACGGTTTCGCGTTTGCTGTTATGGCGGAAGTCCGTGATGTCACGGGCCTTGGCTTCGCTCTCGACGACCGCGAGATCATCACCGGCCAAAGGGGTGCCGTTGAGGCCGAGTATTTCAGCCGGCATTGCCGGCAAAGCTTCGTCGATGGATTCACCGCGCTCGCTGTACAGGGCGCGCACGCGACCCCACTCGCTACCGGCCACGAAGATGTCGCCGACCCGCAGCGTCCCACGCTGGACGAGAACGGTGGCAACCGAACCGCGGCCGCGTTCAAGCTTGGCTTCGACAACGACACCTTCGGCCGGGCGATCCGGGTTGGCCTTCAGCTCGAGCAGTTCGGCCTGCAGCAGGATTGCTTCTTCAAGCTTGTCGAGGCCTTGTTTTTCTTTCGCCGAGACTTCGACCGCAAGGATGTCGCCGCCGAGATCCTCGACCACCAGTTCCTGCTGCAGAAGTTCCTGCTTGACGCGGTCGGCGTTCGCTTCCGGCCGGTCCATCTTGTTGATGGCGACGATAATCGGCACCGCCGCCGACTTGGCGTGATTAATGGCCTCGACAGTCTGTTCCTTGATGCCGTCATCGCCGGCCACCACCAGAACCACCAGATCGGTGACATTCGCGCCGCGCGCACGCATTTCGGTGAAGGCGGCATGGCCGGGCGTGTCGATAAAAGTGATTTTCTCGCCACCGCCCAATCGCACCTGATAGGCGCCGATGTGCTGGGTGATGCCGCCGGCTTCGCCGCTGGCGACATCGGTTTCGCGCAAGGCGTCGAGCAGCGATGTTTTGCCGTGATCGACGTGGCCCATGATGGTCACCACCGGCGGTCGCGACTGCAGGTCCTCGGGGGCGTCGTCCGGCCCCCTCAGGCTGAGTTCGACGTCCGAGGCCGCGACACGCTTGATGCGGTGACCGAACTCCTGGACGACAAGTTCAGCTGTGTCGGCGTCGATACTCTGGTTGTTGGTCACCATGACACCCATTTGCATCAGTGATTTGACGACATCGACGCCCCGGGTCGCCATGCGGTTGGCCAGTTCCTGAACAGTGATGGTTTCCGGGACCACGACTTCACGCACCACCTTAAGCGGCGGCTGGTGCTGTTGCTGACCTTGCAGGGCCCGCAGTTGCTTCTCGCGCCGCCGCTTGGCCGACGCCAGGGAACGTTCGCGCCCTTCCCGGCCCTCAAGCGCCTGCGAAATGGTCAACTTGCCCGAGCGCCGGCGCCGATCGGCATCCTTTCGGGTGGTCGCCGGCTTTGGTGCCGGCGTCTTGCGTTTAACGCGCCCCCCGAAGTCCTCGGGAGTCGTTTCCTCGCGGATTGCGGGCGTGGCCAGTGGCACTTCGACGGGCATCGCCGGTGCCTCGACTTCAACCGCCGCCGCGGCGGCAACTTCAGCGGGGCTGCGGTTTGCCGCTTCGAGCTCGGCCACGGCCTCTTCCTCGGCCTTGCGGCGCGCTTCCTCTTCGGCCAGGCGCTGCGCCTCGCGCTCCCTGATCTCGGCCTCTTCGGCCTCGCGAATGCGCCGCTTGGCGTCTTCTTCCTTGGCGGTTTCCAGGGCGCGCATCCGACTCGCGCGCTCCTCGGCGGAGAGGTTCGACTTGTCGGTCACGAGCGCGCCGACAGGCTCTGCAACGCCAGCCGTGACCGGGGCAGGCGCCGTTTCCTCGACGGATAGCGGCAACACCACTTCCTTCATGCGTCCCGACGCACCGCGCTCGAAGGTTCGGCTACGCTTGACCTCGACCGTCACCTGCTTGCTGCGCCCATGGCTGAAGCTTTGTCGGACCTGACCGCTCTGAACGGTCTTCTTCAGCTCCAGCTTGCCAGGTCGGCTCAGCTTCAGCGGTGCTTTCGTGTCTTTTTCGTCGCTTGTCGTCATATTTTGTCCGGCGTCCATTCCGGGCGCTTGGCCCATGTTCCTCAAAGCACTCAGGTCCGCTTACGGCGAACCTCGCAATGACTGCAGCCGCGCCGCATCACAAACTAATCGTTCGGCAACACCGCCTGGCGCCACCGCAACATGCACCCAAGCGTCTCCGCCCAGCGCCCGCCCTAATTCTTCGGCGGAAAAGGCCTCAACCACTCTCACATCCGGCCTGGCCAGGGCGCGCAATTTCCTGCGTCCATCCTCAGCCGCGTCAACGGCTTGGACCAGAACAGCGACTCGTTCCCCGGCCAACGCGGCCCTTACCTTCTCGAAACCGGCCACAAGCTGGCCGGCCCGCTTGGCCAGCCCGAGCGCCTCCAGGCCTCTATTTAGCAGACCGGCCTCGGTTTGCTCGGCCAGGTTCCCGGGTACAACAAGCGACGCCCTCGCAGCCTTTGCGAAGGCGTTGGTTGCGCACGCGCGCGCAAGTATATCGCGCCGACTCGCAATCCACAAACCCCGCCCGGGCAGCTTCGCGGCCAAGTCTGGAACGACGCGACCGTCAGGGCCGGCAACGAACCGCAGCAGGTTGCCTTTCGGATGAACTTCCCGCGTAACGATACAGCGGCGCGAGGGTCCTATCTGACCCTCACCCTTCCGTTCCGCAAGTGCACCCTGCCGCATGTCGCTTTGTGTCTCACTCGCTTGCCGGTGTCGCCGAGGCGTCACCGCTTTGTTCGTCCACGGTCTCCGGCGCCGTAGCGGCCACCGCGTCGGCATCCTCGCCCTCGAACCAATGCGCCCGGGCCGCCATGATGATGGCGTTGGCGTCGTCCTCGTTGAGCGGGCTCGCTTTGAGGATATCGGCCAACTGAGACGAGGTCATATCGTCGATAGCGTCAATACCGGTATCGCCGGGCGCCAAGATGACGCGCAATTCGGTCGTGTCGAGATCCGCCAGGTCGTCGAGGCTTTTGACGCCGGTCTCGCCGAGCGTAACCAGCATCGTCGTTGTAACGCCGGTGAGCGCGGCAACGGTGTCGTCGACCCCGAGAGTGCGTCGTTTTTCCTCGTTCGAGCGGTCGAGTTCTTCGAGATAGGTTCGGCCACGCGCGCGCAGTTCTTCGGCCACATCTTCGTCGAAACCCTCGATTTCCGCGAGTTCCGCGATGGGCACGTAGGCAACCTGTTCGATACCGGTAAAGCCCTCGGCCACCAATAGGTGCGCAATGACGTCATCGACATCCAGCGCATCCATGAAGAGCTGCGAGCGCTGGCGCATTTCTTCCTGACGCCGCCGCGACTCCTCGTCTTCGGTCATGATATCGATGTCCCAGCCGCTCAGCATCGAGGCCAGGCGCACGTTCTGCCCGCGTCGGCCGATGGCCAGGGAGAGCTGTTCGTCGGGCACCACGACCTCGATGCGGCCCTGTTCTTCATCGAGCACCACCTTGGTGACTTCGGCTGGCGCCAAGGCATTGACGATGAAGGTCGCCGTGTCTTCCGACCAGGGAATGATGTCGATCTTTTCACCTTGCAGCTCGCTGACCACGGCTTGCACGCGCGAGCCGCGCATACCGACACAGGCGCCGACCGGATCGATCGAGGAATCGTGCGAAATGACGCCGATTTTGGCGCGGCTGCCCGGATCGCGCGCGACCGCCTTCAACTCGATGATGCCGTCATAGATTTCCGGCACTTCCTGTGCGAACAGCTTGGCCATGAATTGCGGGTGACTGCGCGACAGGAAGATTTGCGGGCCGCGTTGTTCTTCGCGCACGTCGTAAATGTAGGCGCGCACCCGGTCGCCGGTGCGGAAGGACTCGCGCGGCAGGGTCTCGTCGCGTCGGATGATGGCCTCGGCGCGTCCGAGATCGACGGTGACATTGCCGAATTCATTGCGCTTGACGATACCGTTGACGATCTCTCCAACGCGGTCCTTGTACTCCGCGTATTGCCGCTTGCGCTCGGCTTCGCGCACTTTCTGCACGATCACCTGTTTGGCGGTCTGGGCGGCGATGCGGCCAAGATCAATGGGCGGCAGGTCATCGATGATGAACTGCCCCACCTCGACCCCCGGCTGCAGGACCTTGGCATCGGATGTGAGGATCTGCGTCGTTTCGTTTTCGATCTCGTCGGCAACCTCGCGATAGCGACGCAGCCGTACTTCACCCGTCGTGCGGTCAATCTCGGCGCGGATATCGTGTTCGTGTCCGTATTTGGCGCGGCCGGCCTTCGAGATGGCCTGTTCCATGGCTTCAAGAACCTCGTCGCGCTCGATCGACTTTTCGCGCGCGACCGCCTCGGCCACTTGCAAGAGCTCGGTCCTGGAAAGGCTGCTTGTTTCCATATTTATGTCCCTAATCCCGAGCCCTTGGCGCCGAACGCCGCTCGGCCTTCTCTGCTTAGTTCTCGCCCTGCGCTTGATGCGCGGCAATCAAATCGTCTGT
>JAJFGM010000610.1 GCA_021776145.1 Kiloniellaceae bacterium
CGAGGCCGGGGCTTTGCGCGCGCCCGCAAGCGTGTCAGGTTGCGGCCCTCAGTCGCCGTGGAGTGCCTTATGACCGGTTTGCCTTGTTTGGATGTGGACTATTGCCGTCGCGCTTTTCCGCCGCTGGAAAATGGTTGGGCATACTTTGAGAACGCTGGCGGTTCCTATGTGCCGCGATCGGTGATCTCGCGGATGACCGCCTTCATGAACGAGTGCCAGAATCAGCCGGATTGGCCATTCGAGAGCGCCCAACTGGCCGGCGAGCGCCTTGAAACCGCGCAGGCCTTGATGGCGCGGACGATCAACGCGGCGCGCGATGAAATCATCATCGGCCCCTCGACAACGCTCAATGTCTACGTCCTGGCGCAAGCCTTGCGGCCGACCTTTGCCGCGGGCGACGAAATCGTCGTCACCAACCAGGATCACGAAGCAAATTCCGGCGCTTGGCGCCGGCTCGAAGAGTTCGGCGTGGTGATCAGGGAATGGCGCATCGATCCGCAGAACGGCGAGCTCGATCTAGCCGACCTGCAAGCCATGCTGACGCCGCGGACGCGGCTTGTGTGCTTTCCGCATGTCTCGAACGTCGTCGGGTCGATCAACCCAGTGGCCGAAATCACCGCCCGAGCCCATGCCGTCGGCGCCAGGGTTTGTGTCGACGGCGTTGCCTACGCCGCGCACGCGCAGATCGACGTCAAAGCGTTGGATGTCGATTTTTATCTTTGCAGTCTCTACAAACTCTATGGGCCGCATCTGGCGCTGCTCTACGGCAAGCGGGAGGCGATCGCCGAGGCTCGCAACCAGAACCACTTTTTCCATGACGGCAATCCGCCCGAGACCCTGCATCCCGGTGGCCTCAACTACGAGGCCGTCGCGTCGCTGTCGGGTATCGTCGACTATCTGGACGGCGTCTACGCGCATCATTTCACGGCGCCGGAGAACGACCTCTTTGTCCGACTCGGCCGGGTGTTCCAGTTGTTCGCAGCGCAGGAAGAGGCCTGCGGTGGCCGCCTGGCGGCATACCTCGCGGGAAGATCCGAAATTCGCCTTATCGGGCACATGAACGGTGACCGCGATTCTCGTATGCCGACCTTTTCATTTGTCGTCGCGGGCCAGTCGTCACGCGCCGTCGCCGAGGCCCTGGCGCAAGAGAAGATCGCTGTCGGTTACGGACATTTTTATGGCTACCGCTGTGTCGAGGCGCTCGGCTTGGCGCCGGACGACGGTGTCGTGCGGGCCAGCCTGGTGCATTACAATACCCTGGCCGAGGTCGAGCGTTTGATCGCAGCTCTCGAGAGGATCGTTTAAAGCCCAAGATTGCACGGGCTTGTATACTCGCGAAGGGTCCCGATGCTTTCTTACTGCATCCAGAACCGAATCGATCGGTACGAATCAGCAAAGAAAGAGGAACGACCCGATGATCGAACTGTATACTTGGCCGACCCCGAATGGTCACAAGATTCATATCTTTCTCGAGGAAACCGGCCTGGACTACAACGTACACCCGATCGACATTTCATCGGGCGATCAGTTCGATCCGGAGTTCCTGAAGATCAGTCCCAACAACAAGATGCCGGCGATCGTCGACCCCGACGGCCCCGATGGCGCGCCGATTTCGCTCTTTGAGTCCGGGGCCATCCTTGTTTACCTGGCGGAGAAGACCGGGCGGTTCTATCCAAGCGACGCGCGCGCTCGCTTCGAGGTCCTGCAATGGCTGATGTTTCAAATGGGCGGCGTTGGGCCGATGCTGGGGCAGACCCATCACTTCCGCAACTACGCGCCCGAGAAAATCGCCTATGCCATCGACCGCTACTGTAACGAGGCCAAACGGCTTTATGGCGTGATCGACCGCCGCCTTGGCGAGAGCCCCTATCTTGGTGGCCCGGACTACGGCATCGCCGACATGGCAACCTTCCCCTGGTTGCGCAGCCACGAAAACCAGGGCATCGACCCCAAGGACTTTTCCAACGTCAAGCGCTGGTACGACGAGATCGCCGAGCGCCCGGCGGTGCGGCGCGGTGTCGAGGTGCTGGCGGAACGCCGGCGCAGCGGTCCGATGAACGAAAAGGAGCGCGAGATCCTGTTCGGCGCGACCCAGTACGAAAAACGCTAGCCGGGAAAATTCGACCGACCCTGCCCGGTGACAAAAATGGCTTGGCAGGCGAAGGCGACGACAGCACCCTGTCGCCCTGTTTAAATGCCATGGGGTCGAGATGACCGATAGCCAAGGGGAGGGGCCGCCCGCCAGGCCCGAAACACGCGCTGCCCAAGCCGGCCATTTCACCGATCCGCACAGCGGCGCGGTGGTGCCGGCCTTGCAGCCTTCGACGACCTTCGCGCGTCGTGCCCAGGATTACGCGCTGATCGGCACTGCCGGCTACACGCGCGATCACAACCCGACCTACGAGGCGGTGGAATCTCTGTTGACCGAGCTGGAGGGCGGGGCGGCCGGGGCCGTCTTTGCCTCCGGTCTCGCCGCGGCGGCGGCCGTGGTGCAGGCGCTGCGCCCCGGCGACCACGTGGTGGCGCAAAAGACCATGTACTGGGGCTTTCGCGAGTGGCTGGTCGACTTCTGTGGCCAATGGGGCCTGGGGCTGGATCTGGTCGACATCGCCGAACTGGGCAACATCGAGGCAGCCCTGCGGCCGGGCGAGACCAAGCTGCTGTGGCTCGAGACGCCAAGCAACCCGCTATGGGAAGTTGTCGATATCGCCGCCGCGGCGGCGCTCGCACGGGCGGTCGGCGCCCGCGTTGTGGTCGACAACACGGTGGCCACCCCGGTGCTCACCAATCCCCTGGAACTCGGCGCCGATCTGGTCATGCATTCGGCGACCAAGTATCTCAATGGACACAGCGACGTCCTGGCCGGCGCCCTGGTGACCGCCAAGGCCGACGACTTCTGGCAACGCGTTCTCTACAACCGCTCCAAGGTCGGCGCCGTGCTCGGGCCCTTCGAAGCCTGGCTGCTGTTGCGCGGCATGCGCACCCTTTATCTACGTGTCGAGCGCAATTGCGTCAGCGCCATGACCATTGCCCGCCATTTCGAACCGCATCCGGCCGTCACGGCGGTGCTCTACCCTGGCCTGGAAAGCCACCCCGGCCATGCCGTGGCACGGCGCCAGATGCGCGGCGGTTTCAGCGGTATGATGAGTATCCGGGTCAAGGGAGGCGCCGAAGCGGCCTTGCGGGTCACCTCCAGGTTCCACACGTTCGTGCGCGCCACCTCTCTCGGCGGTGTCGAATCCCTGATCGAACACCGCGCCAGCATCGAGGGCCCGGACGGCCCCTGTCCGCCGGACCTGCTGCGCCTTTCCATCGGCATCGAAGCCGTCGAGGATCTCATTGCCGACCTGGAACAAGCGTTGGTCGGGGCAGGGTGACCCACTTTCGCGCGCCCTCGATGGGGCACCGCGCGGCGAAACCGGTCGGCACGGCTTGACGCCCGCCGCCCTATGGCTAGAAGTGTCTACATGCGGTTTTTCTTTTTTGGGTCTCTCAGGGACCAGGATGTTTTGAGGCAGGTTCTCGGCCGGCCGCCGCCGCTGCACAGCCTGCGCGCGGCGGTGCTGCCGGGCCACCGCCTGGTGTGTGTGCGTAACGAGGCCTTTCCCATGCTGTTGGCCGATGCCGAGGGGCGGGTCGAGGGGGAAGTTGTCGAGGGACTCGGCGCGGCCGATATGGACCGCATTCGCTTTTTCGAGTCGGTCGAGTACGGCATTGAACGGGTCGAGGTCGGATTGCAAAGCGGAGACTGGATTGAAGCCCACATCTTTGCGTCCAGCGGACGAGCGGCGCACGACGACGAACCCTGGGACTATGTCGCTTGGCAGCGCGAAGAGAAGTTGGAATTGTTGCGAATTACCGATCTGTGGATGCAGTTCTATGGGCTGGTCGGCATAGACGAGGCCGACCGCCTGTGGGACGAGGCGGTGGCGGCCGGCCGGCCGCTGCGACAGGTTATCGACGACTTGCGCGCCACCGCGGTTGCCGGGCGCGGGGTCGGCGCCTAGCATTCCCTGAACCCCATATCGAAGTTGGCCGCACATGGCCGCGTCCAGCGACCCCTGACCTGCATGAAAGGACCCGCGTTTTGATCGAACTTTATACCTGGACCACGCCCAACGGCCGCAAGGCCTCGATCGCCTTGGAGGAAATGGAGCTACCCTACAGCGTTCATACCATCAACATCGGCAAGGACGAGCAATTCGCGCCCGCCTTCCTGAAGATCTCGCCCAACAACCGCATTCCGGCCATCGTCGATCCCGAGGGCCCGGACGGGGATCCGATCTCAATCTTCGAGTCCGGCGCCATCCTGCTCTACCTGGCGGAAAAGACCGGCCGGTTCATGCCGAGCGATGCGCGCTCGCGCACCGCTGCCCTGGAATGGTTGATGTGGCAGATGGGTGGGTTTGGGCCCATGCTCGGCCAGGCACATCACTTCATGCGTTTCGCGCCGCAAGAGGTGCCCTACGGCATCGAACGCTACGGCAAGGAGACGCAGCGCCTTTACGGCGTCCTCGATCGTCGCCTGGGCGCGGCCGAATACCTGGCCGGCAACGACTATTCCGTGGCCGATATCGCCACCTATCCCTGGGCGGCGCGGCACGAATGGCACCGGGTGGAATTGGCGGCCTTTCCCAACGTGCAACGCTGGTATCAGGCGGTCGGCGCCCGGCCGGCGGTCGAGCGCGGCATGGCGGTTCCCGGCTGAGGCGCCGGATAGGACGCGGCGCGTCTGGTCCTGCCGAAACGGGAACCTGGTCGGAGAGAGGGTCAGGCCGACTGAGCGCGGATCCGGCCGCGGCCCTTGGTGCGGCGGGCCTGCATGGCGACGACATCGGCCGGCGCTGATTGCGCTCCGCCGGAAATGGCCAGCAGTTCCTGACGGCACTGTTCCAGGTTGGCCAGTTCGCGCGAGTCCTCGCGGTCATAGACCTCGATACAGCTCAATTTGATCTCCACCAGATCGACGAGCGTCTCCAAAGCACGTTTCGATAGCGACATTCCAACCTCTCCCGTTTGGACTTGTTTAGGGTAACTGTCTTCAATCTTTTTCAAGGGTGCGGCGGCGTTGGTTAAAAGGATGTAAACCACGGGCTTTTTTTGTGTGGATAAAATGTCTTTGTTTCTCATTGGGTTAAGTTCGACTTAACGGCTCGCGTTGGGGTTGGTCGCGGGATGGGGA
>JAJFGM010000062.1 GCA_021776145.1 Kiloniellaceae bacterium
AGAGATACTTAAACCACACAGCAACCCCCGGATAGCGGCTCGGTTCAGGTGCCCTCCAGGGATAGGGCTGCAACAGTGAATAAATGGTTAAAGCCGACGCCGTACCGGCCTATCGCGGTGCCGGTCGCCCGTCGCCATCGGACTCGCCAACTGGATGCACCGCCCGCACTCAAGCGTTGCGCAACTAGCCCGCGTGCGGCGTTCGATAATTCTTTCCACCGGGGCGGAACCGTTGCCGCGCAACAGCGTTAACAGTTCAGTGATCCGGCAAAACAGTGTGGATTGCCGCCACTTGAACCTAAGGGAGAATTTTAGATGATTCGCAAACGCCTACTCATGGCTGTATCGGGCGCGGCGCTGATGCTGTCGGGCGCGGCTTGGGCACAGTCTAGCACCGACGAAAGCCAGTCGCAGGACCTGACGACCGGTACCGTCGAGTCCACTATGCCCAGCAGCTCGGATACCTCGACAACTGCCGTTGAGAGCGAGCCGACCGCGGCTGACCCGGCGACCACGGCGGGCACCAGTGAGCCGACAGCGGCTGATCCGGCGACCACGGCGGGCACCAGTGAGCCGGTCGCGGACCCGACCAAGGACCCGGCCGCAAGTGGCACGGCGGCAACGGCTGGCGACGAGGGCGCGCTTGAAGGCGCCGTTCGTTACGGTTCGTATAGCGGCGATACCGATAACTTCTCCGGCGCGATCGCCGGCGGCTACTCCGCCGAGGATCTGATTGGCAAAAACGTCGTTGGTAGCGACGGCGATACGGTCGGTGAAATCCACGACCTGCTCATCAGCGAAACCAACACGGTTGAGAAAGTGCTCGTGGACGTCGGTGGTTTCCTCGGCATGGGCGAGCGCCGCGTCGCCTTGAATATCGACGAGCTGGAGCTGTCCGCAGATGGCGAGTTTTCCGCGGACATGACGAAGGAACAGCTGGAGGCCCTGCCCGAATACGAGCAGGTCGACAACTTCTGGAGCGAGCCCCTCGAATAACGGGAACGAGACCCTTAAAAAAATTGTCGAAGCCCCCCTGCACTGCCACGCTGGCATCTTTCGAGATGCCAGCGTTTTTTCTTGCTGCGAAAGGCCTCGATGAGCGAACCGAGGGAGTCCGCGGCCAAGTGCGACCTTGTCGGCGGCCGCCGTGGCGCAACACCCCGCGCTTCGATCAGGCCGCCTCCAGGTCCGATGTGCAGTGCCCGCGGCGAGCGGCTTTGATGGGGGCGCCTGATTTGCGTCAGGCGCTATCAGTTTCCATTGCCGCCCGGCGTGACAGGCTAATTTTGCGGGCGCTGGCCGATGCCTGAACCAAGGGTCTGGACCGTGACAGCCAGATTCCACCCGCCGTTGCCGTTGTTCACCCGTCCAGTCAGGAAATGTCCGAGGCGGACGTGCTGGCGTCTATCCGCCGCCGGCGCGATCAGCCGTTGCGGTAGAGGTAGCTGTAGGCGTTGATCGCCGGCACGCCGCCGAGGTGGGCATAGAGCACCTTCGCGCCCGCCGGGAAGAAGCCCTTGCGCACGAGATCGATCATGCCCTGCATGGATTTCCCCTCGTAGACCGGATCGGTCATCATGCCTTCCAGGCGTGCCGCCAGGCGCATGGCGTCGTTGGTCTCCGCCGAGGGCACGCCGTATTCGGGATAGGCGTATTCGGTCTTCAGTACGACGTCCTCGGGCGCGATCGCCTGGCCGAGTCCGACCTTGTCGGCGGTTGCCCGGGCGATGCGCAGGATCTGCGCGTGGGTCTGTTCCGGCGTTGCCGAGGCGTCGATGCCAATTACGCGGCGCGCGCGCCCGTCGGCGGCGAAGCCGACCACCATGCCGGCCTGGGTCGAGCCGGTGACCGAACAGACGACGATGTAGTCGAAGGCGAAGCCGAGCTCGGCCTCCTGCTGGCGCAGCTCCTCGGCGAAACCGACGAAGCCGAGGCCTCCGAGCGGATGGTCCGAGGCACCGGCCGGGATGGCATAGGGTTTGCCGCCCTTGGCCTTGACGTCCTCCAGCGCGCGTTCCCAGCTCTCTCGAACGCCGATGTCGAAACCCTCGTCGACCAGTTCGACCTCGGCCCCCATGAGCCGCGACATCAGGATGTTGCCGACGCGGTCGTAGACGGCGTCGTTGAAGGGCACCCAGCTTTCCTGCACCAGGCGGCATTTCATGCCGATCTTGGCCGCCACCGCCGCGACCTGGCGGGTGTGGTTCGACTGCACGCCGCCGATGGTCACCAGGGTGTCGCAATTCTGGCGGATCGCCTCGGGCACGAGGTATTCCAGCTTGCGCACCTTGTTGCCGCCAAAGGCCAGCCCGCTGTTGCAGTCCTCGCGCTTGGCATAGAGCTCGACGGCGCCGCCGAGATGCTTGGACAGGCGCTCCAGCTTCTCGATCGGCGTCGGGCCGAAGGTGAGCGTGTGGCGGGGGAACTTCTCTTCCAGATTGAGCATGGCGGGCTCTCCAGTTTGGCGGTGTTTCGGCGCGGAGATTAGCGGCGGGAAGGCGAAATGTGCTCTCTCATTTTCCGATTTTGTGATCGCAGTTGGTCTATTTATTGCCTATTATGAATTATATTGATCGAATTCTGAATCAAATTCGAAAGGATCGGTCACGAAGTGACTCTCGATCGTATCGACATGAAGATCCTCCGCTTGTTGCAGCGCGACGGGCGCATGGGCAACGCCGAGGTGGCGCGCCGAGTCAGTACCAGCCAGGCGACCTGCTATCGGCGCATTCAGCGCCTCTTCGCCGAGGGTTACATCGAGGGCGTGGCGGCGCGTGTGTCGCCGCGGAAGGTCGAGCGCGCCACGCTGGTTCTGGTCGGCGTGGTGCTCGACCGCTCGACGCCCGAAAGCTTTTCCGCCTTCGAGGCGGCGATCCGTGATCTGCCCTTCATCCTCGACTGCCATCTCGTGGCCGGCGACTTCGACTTTTTCCTCAAAATCCGCGTGCGCGACATGGCCGACTTCAACCGCCTGCATGCCGAGGCCCTGATCGCCCTGCCGGGGGTGCGCCAGACCCGCACCTTCTTCGTCATGAAAGAGGTGGTCGATAACGCGCCACTGGATTTCTAAGCCGGCGTTGCCGGCCGTTAGTAGGCGCGTTCGGAAGCGACGATGTTGCGCGGGCTTTCGCCCTGCATCAGGCGGCGGGCATTATCGAGCACGAGATCGAGGGTACGCGGCAGGGCGTCGTCGAGATGGCGCTGACTGAAGCGGAAGACCTCGGCGTCCTCCGGCGTGCTCTACAGGTGCAGGTGAAAGGGCGTGTTCGCCGATGGCATGGGGGAACCTTCTTTGTGACGACCGGGGACGAAAATAGGCCGAGTTGGCCCGCCTGCCAGCCTGTCACGCGGCAAAAGCCCTGTTATGATGGCGTCTTCAGATGACGTCTTATGATGACTCCGGGCAACAGCCTGCCGCGGCACCCCAACGGCGCAAAAGGAAATGATATGAAGTTCGATGCCTCGCACCTCGTCGGTCTTGTCGGGGCGATCCTGCGGGCTGGCGGCAGCACGGCGGCGGAAGCCGACCTCGTCGCCAACCATCTGGTCGTCGCCAACCTCTTCGGCCATGACAGCCACGGCGTCGGCATGGTGCCGACCTATGTGACCGACCTGCACGGCGGTGCCTTGCGCCCGGGCACCGCGGTGAAGCTGGACAAGGAAGACGGCTCGATTCTGGTTTTCGACGGCGCTCGCGGTTATGGCCGCGTCGTCGCCGGCGAGATGATGGCGCAGTTGATCGAACGTTGCCGCGGCAGTGGCCTGGTGCTGGCCTCGCTGCGCAACGCGCATCACCTCGGGCGTATCGGTGCTTTCGGCGAGATGGCGGCGGAGGCGGGCCTGATTTCGCTGCACTTCGTCAACGTGCACGGTCATCATGCCCTGGTGGCGCCCTTTGGCGGCCGTGACGCGCGCTTTTCCACGGACCCAATCTGTATTGCCGTGCCGCGCCAAGGCGAACGCGCGCCGGTGGTGCTCGACATGGCAACCAGCCGCGTCGCCTTTGGCAAGGTGCGCGTGGCGCACAATGCCGGACGCAGACTGGCGCCCGGGTTGGTGCTCGACAAGGCGGGCGAGCCGAGCGAGGATCCGGCGGTGATGTTCGGCGATCCGCGCGGTGCCCTGCTGCCCTTTGGCGAGCACAAGGGCTTCGGTCTGGCGGTGATGTGCGAACTGCTTGCCGGGGCCCTGTCGGGCGGCGGTACCATGCAGCCCGAGACGCCACGCGACGTCGGCGTGCTCAACAATATGCTGACCCTGGTGGTGGAGCCGGGGCGGCTCATCGACCTCGACTGGTTCCACCGCGAGATGGAAGCCTTTCTGGCGCATGCCAAGGCTTCACCGCCGCGCGATCCGGCGCACCCCGTGTTGGTGCCCGGCGAGAGCGAGCGGCTGTTCCGCGAAACCCGTGCCCGCGACGGCATCGAGGTCGACGATATGACTTGGGGCGAGATGCTTGCCGCCGCCGAGAGCGTTGGTTTGACGCGGAGTGACCTCGAGGCCCACAAGTAACAAAGCTGCGCGCCGGCCCGGTCGGGCACGGCCTGAGATGAACTCAAGGGGAAAGCGATGCGAGTGCGGCCATGAACGATTCCACCCCAAGGGACAAGCCGATCCACCTGATCGGCGCGCCGACCGACATCGGTGCCGGCCGCCGCGGTGCCTCCATGGGGCCCGAGGCGCTGCGCGTCGCCGGCATCGACCGCGTGTTGGAGCGTCTCGGCCGCGGCGTCGTCGACCTCGGCAACCTTTCGGGCCCGATGAACCCGCGCGCCAAGCCGGTCGACGGCTATCGCCACCTGCAAGAGACGACGGAGTGGTGCCGCGCCGTCTATGGGGCCGTCGGCGACAGCCTGCGCCAGGGTGCCTTGCCGCTGCTGCTTGGCGGCGACCACTGCCTGGCCATCGGCTCGATCGCGGCGGTCGCCGACCACTGTGTCGAACAGGGCCTGCCGCTGACCGTGCTGTGGCTCGACGCCCACGCCGACTTCAACACGCCCAAAACGACACCGTCGGGCAACATCCACGGCATGCCGGTGGCTATTCTCTGCGGCCAGGGGCCGGATCAACTGACCGGGATTGGCAAGACCGTGCCGGCGATCGAGCCGTCACGCTTCATCCAGCTCGGCATTCGCTCGGTCGACCATCAGGAGAAGCTGGCGATCAAGGATGCCGGCATATTGATTTACGACATGCGCCGCATCGACGAACTGCGCATGCGCAAGGTGATGCAGGAGATCCTCACCCGCATCGCCGACAGCGGCGGCCACCTGCACCTCAGTTTCGACGTCGACTTCCTCGATCCGACAATCGCGCCGGGTGTCGCAACGACCGTGACTGGCGGTCCCTCCTACCGCGAGGCGCAGCTCTGCATGGAAATGCTGCACGATTCCGCGCAGGTCGGCTCCATCGACATCATGGAGCTCAACCCGGCCATGGACAGCCAGAACCAGACCGCCAAGGTCGCCGTTGAACTCATCGCCAGCCTCTTCGGCGAACAAATCCTCGCCCGCCATACGCCTTTCGAATAGAGCAGAGCTCTACGCCCGACGTGGGGCCTTCCATATCTCGGCACCGTCCCTGACTTGCGGCGGTTCCCGCCCTGCGCGGCGATGCCCTGCTCGACGTCGCCGGTATCCTCGTCGTTGCCTTTGCCGCCGCCATGACCTTGGGGCAGTGGGTCCCGGGCTGTGACATCGACGCAGCTATTGCGCCGTCGCCAGGCGCTGCAGCGGCTTTTCGTCGATCGGCAGGTGGATGAGCGCGGCGGCCAATCCGAGAACGATACCGGCCCACCAGATCGGGTCGTAGGAGCCGGTGGTGTCGTAGAGGTAGCCGCCCAGCCAGACGCCGAGGAAACTGCCGAGCTGATGGCTGAGGAAGACAACGCCGAAGAGCGTTGCCATGTAGCGGGCGCCGAAGACCTGGGCGACGATGCCGGTGGTGAGCGGCACGGTCGACAGCCACAAGATGCCCATGGCGGCGGCGAAGAGGTAAATGGTCAATTCGGTCTTGGGTGAAAGCAGCAGCCCGAGGATGGCGATCACCCTGAGGAAGTAGATGGCGCTGAGGCTCGACTTCTTGCTGTACTTCTGGCCGACGGCGCCCGCGAGAAACGAGCCGACGATGTTGAAGAGGCCGACCAGCGCCAAGGCATAGGCGCCGACGAGGGGGTCGAGGCCAATGTCGCGCACATAGGCCGGGAAATGCACCGTGATGAAGGCGACGTGGAAGCCGCAGACGAAAAAGCCGATGGTCAGCAGCACGAAGCCGCGATGGCTCATTGCCTCGCCAAGGGCCTGGCCGATGGTCTGTTCGATGACGGCCTCGCCGCGCGCGCTCTCGCCGCGCGGCAGGAAAAAAGCGAGGGGAATGATCAGGCCGGCCGCCAGGGCGAGCAGCAGCAGCGTGTCGTTCCAGCCGTAGGCGGTAATGAAAGCCTGACTGATCGGCGAGAAGACGACCTGGCCGAAGGAGCCGGCGGCGGTGCCGAGGCCAAGCGCCAGCGAGCGGCGCTCCGGCCCGACGACCTTGGCGATGGCCGCCAGTGCCAGGGAAAATGAGGTGAGGGAAACGCCCAGACCCGTGACAACGCCGCCGAAGAGATGCAGGCCAAGTCCGCTCTCCACCGATGCCATGCCCCAGACGCCCAGACCGTAGACCAGCGCGCCGAGGGCGATGACCCGCGCCGGCCCGTAGCGGTCGGCGAGAATCCCGGCGAAGGGCATGCCCAGGCCCCACACCAGGTTCTGGATGGCCATCGCCAGGGCAAAGGTCTCGCGGTCCCAGCCGCGCGTCATGGTCATGGGTTCGAGAAAGAGGCCGAAACCCGAGCGGATGCCGAACCCGATCATGGCGATAAGGCAGCCGGCCAGGATGATGACCAGCGGACGGCTCCAGACGGAGGTGCGGCTTTCGGCGTGGCTCAAGAGGGCCTCCTCGGGCAGGCGACGTTGACAAGTGTAATTACACGAGTGCAATTGCACTTGTCAACGTCGCGCGCTATATTATGGATAGCCATGGCCAGCGAATTCGAATTTGACCTTGAGCGGCTTGCCGACGAACCGCGCTGTACCGGCGCGGCGCTGCGGCGGGCGACGCGCGAGATGTGCCAGTTTTACGACCGCGCCTTGCGTCCCGTCGGCATGACCCTGAACCAGTACTCCCTGCTGCGCAACGCCGCCCTCAAGGACGGCGCGACGATCACCGACCTGGCGGCGCGCCTGGCGATGGACCGCACCACCCTGACCCGCAACCTGGGACCGCTCGAAAAAGCCGGCTGGATCGAGGTCTGCGCCGGGCCCGACAAACGCAGTCGCGCCGTCTGCCTAACCGCGACGGGGCGCGCGCGCCTGGCCGAGGCCATGCCGGTCTGGCGCC
>JAJFGM010000611.1 GCA_021776145.1 Kiloniellaceae bacterium
CCGCCGTGATGATCGCCGCCGTCTCTTCCGCCGCCGCGCCGCGCAGATCGGCGCAAAAGACCTGCGCGCCCTCGCGCGCGAACAGCACCGCCGCCGCCTTGCCGTTGCCCCAACCCGGCCCGGCCGAGCCGGCCCCGCCCACCAACGCAACCTTGCCCTTCAAACGATCCGCCATCTTGCCTGCCTCAATTCGCTATTTGCATATGCCCCAGTCTAGATGCCAGAAAATGAAGACACCGACCAGTCCGGTGCCAGTGGTATTACGCTTGCGCCTTGCCAGGCGATGGTTGCGCCGGGCCGGCGCCTCGGGCAGAAAGAGTCGTTGCCGCCGCAGCATCCCCTATGGATGCGTCGGCAGGTCACGCGCGTAAGGCCCCGTGGTGGAATTGGTAGACACAGCTGACTTAAAATCTGCTTCTGCATTGCGGAGTGCCGGTTCGAGTCCGGCCGGGGCCTCCATTCTTTTCAATGGGTTATGAGACAGGGATTCTTCGCCTCACCACCCCGACGAAGCCGCTGGTAAGCACATAGCAAGCACTGATGGCCCATTTCGCTGCATATTGGGTGGTTCTGAGCCTTCGCCACGCGCAGCACCGCGGATGTGGCGATTTCAACCGCTCCGGCAAGGTATTTCTCGAAATCTTCGGCGGGGACAGACGCGATGCGCTGCCAGCGGTGGGCGGCGGTGCATTCAATGCCGAGTTCAGAAAGCGACGGCGGTAGCAAGCTGATATAGCGCGCCGATTTCGTTGCGCAATTGCGAACACCTCTCTGCCCACTCTCCATGCCCCGGGGGCCCCGCTATTTACCGACCATAAAGGGGTATTATCGAACGCGATCCATAGCATACGCAGCGGGTAGTCTGAACACGGTTGCTACCATTGCCGCGCTAAGAGATGCCCTCCTTTATTGCCGAGGCGGCACCGTGCTCAGGCGCCACGCGACGGACAGCCCGACTCACGCCATCGTGCTGGCACTGTCTTGTGAAGGATTCATGGCAATTGGCCGAGGGCTTTGGGCAACGATTCCTGTGGATAGACGTGTGTGGTCCGCTACGCTGCAGGGTCAGGAACGTTCTCGTTGGGCTTGAGGAATCAAGAAATTAGCAGTCCGGTAAGGAAGAATTATTAAATCAAAGGCATTACTGCCTCGCTTACGCTGTCACACCGAGCACGGGATAGCGGCTACGGTTCTGGACTTTGGTATTTTATGGGGTTGTCGAATTCGACGACTTTATGGGCCGAAGGAGAGGTGGTCTGACCAGCAAAACACGCGTCTTGTTCATCGGGTTGGATTCAGCAGAACCGGAGCAGTTGCGGGACTGGACCGAGTCGGGCGATCTGCCGGCACTGCGGCGTTTGCGCGACGGAGGCACCTGGGGCGCGGTGAGCACGCCGCCAGGCTTCGGCAACGGCGTTCTCTGGCCGTCACTCTTCACCGGTGTCAACGCGGCGCGCCACGGCCGCTATTTCAACCGTCAGATCAAGCCGGGCAGCTACGATGTGATCCCGTTCAGCGATGAGCACGACTTCAAGCGCGAGCCGTTCTGGTGCTTGCTCAGCCAGGCTGGACGGCGCGTCGCCGTCATCGATATGGTGAGGGCACCCTACACCCCCGGTATCAACGGCATCGACGTCGCTGATTGGCTGACCCACGATGCCGGCGGTCCACTGCGGACCTGGCCGCCGGAGCTGGCGGACGAACTGGTTGAACGCTATGGCATCGATCCGTTCGGCGGCCACTCTGACGGCGAGAACCGCAGTGCCGAAGACTATGTCGCGCTCTTTGAGCAGACCCTGGCCCGGATCGACACCAAGACGACGATGACCGTCGACTATCTACGGCGCGAGGACTGGGATCTTTTCATTACGGCTTACGCCGACCCACACGACATCGGTCACCAGTGCTGGCACATCCATGATACCAGCGACCCCTATCATGATGCGGCCCTGCGCCGCCGCCTCGGCGACCCGGTGAAGAAGACCATCCAGGCGATTGACGCCGGCATCGCCCGCGTGCTTGACGCCGCCGCCCCCGATACCACGGTCATCGTCTTCTCCGGCCCGGGCATGGGGCAGGGCCACACAGGCAATTTCCTGCTCGACCGAATCCTGCGCCGCATCGAATGCGGCCATGGCGGCGCTGGCGCGCCGAATGTCGAAACCGTGCGTTCGCTGTACCGGCGGCTTCTTCCGAAAGCCTTGCGAACCCGAATAAGAGATCTCGCCGTGCCCAGCTACAAGGCGATGACGGCGCACGACTGGCGCGGACGCAAAAGTTTTGCGGTCCCGCACAACAGCAATAGCGGCGCCGTTCGCATCAACGTCGTCGGGCGCGAACCCGAGGGCAAGATACATCCGGGCGCCGAATACGATGCCTATTGCGAGGCCTTGATCGAAGATCTCATGGCGATCGTCAATCTCGAAACGGGAGAGCCGCTTGTCGAGGAGGTGGTGAAGGTGCATGAGTGCTACGAGGGGCCGCACCTAAATGATTTGCCCGATCTTCTGGTGATCTGGCACCGACCGAAACCGATCAGCGCCGTGGGTTCGCCAAAGATCGGCGAGATCCACGAAGAGTACAGCGGGAAGCGCACCGGTGATCACACACCGCGCGCTATTTTTTATGCGCACGGCCCAGCCATCGAACCCGGGGAGCTGGCCGCGCCGGTATCGGCCATGGATCTGGCTGCGACAATGACGGCGCTGCTCGGGGTGGCGCTGCTAGGCGGGGACGGAGCACCCATCGCGCAGTTCGGCCTGACGGATATTTCGGCCGAAACAGGATGAAAAACGAAACCGGCTCCGCGCTGCGATTAGAACGCGAGAATATGAACGACAAACAAGACGTCCGGGCATAGATAAGCAAACTCACTATTCCGAGCTACAAACCTCGAGCCAAGAGCGAAATGGGTAGAATCACATCGACACAGGCCCGACAACATACGGACGCGCAGGATAGCGCTGCCTGCATCTCGAAACCCGCGCGGATCAAGATTGTGCTTGCCTACCTCGGCTTCTACCGCAACGCCGGCGGAGAGCGGCGGATTCTCCAGCTGGTACAAGGGCTGGACCGGCAGCACTACGACATTGCGATTATCACCCTGCGGGTCAATCATTCGGAAATCTGGCAGCGGCTCGAGGCATTCGGCGTGCAGGTCATCAAGCTCGACCAACCCTTGGATCAGCCGCTGCCGAGCCTGCGCAACCCCTTTGCTCTGCTGCGCACCTTCGTGGCCTTCTTCAGAGCCATCCGGCGCCTCGATCCGCACATCCTGCAGGTCCAGGGAATGAACGTGAACAGCCTGGCGCGCTTGGCCGGTTTGATTGCCCGCGTGCCGGTGATCGTCTCCGTGGAAAATTGGGTCTACCCGCTGCCACCGACCGGCTTGCGGAAAATCAGGCATTGGATGAAACAGCGCCTGATCTACGCCCTGGACCAGCGCAGCCAGGCGATCATTGCCGTTGCCAAACCCTTCATGGTCGAAAAACAGCGCTTGGGGGTGCAAACGCCCTGCGTTGTGATTCCCTCGACCATAGACCTGAAGGCTTTCCTGCGCGGCCGTTCGGTGCGGCCCTTCGCCACACCGTTGCGGGACCCCAAACGCATACGACTTGGGTTCATGGGTCGACTGGCGCCGGAAAAAGGCGCTCGCTATGCCATCGAAGCCATGGTCGGTGTGTGCGAGCTTTATCCGCAGGCGGAACTTGCCATCATCGGCGCCGGGCCGGAAGAGACCGTGCTGCGGGACTTGGTGGTCTCGTTTGGCTTGGAGGAGCAGGTGACGTTTCGTGGCCTGTGCAAGGATGTCTGCGGCGAGCTCTGCCGCCTCGATATCTTTATCATGCCGAGTCTGCTCGAAGCATATGCACAGGTTTTTCTGGAAGCCATGGCTGTCGGCCTGCCCATCGTGGCAACTCGCACAGTCGGCTCACAGACGATCTTTCCCAAAGCGCTGCAGGAGGATTTGGTCGCTCCGGCAGATGCTGCCAGCCTGTCGGCACAGGTCCTGAAAATGCTGCATGATCCTCAAGCGGCCCGGGCTCAGGCCGCGGCGCTGCACGCGCGCGGCTCCAAGATCAGCTGTGAAAAGCTGTTTACCGCTTCACATGACAATCTCTACCGTGAGCTCCTCGACGCTCGTGGTATCAATATCTGAGAACAGGCCTCGAAACCCGCGCCGCGATTACGCCGCAGGTTGGATCACGTTCGAAAACCAAAATGTGGGCCGCTGTCCTGCTTCCGAGAACCCTGCTTCCCAGAACCCTGTTTTCGGGGACGGATGAGGGCACTGGGTGTTGCAATCGCGCGCGGTTCAAATTCCGATGCCCGCCATCTTCCGACCGTTGCGCCGAATTCACGGCCGCTTGCACGTTGTAGCCTACCGTGCCGCTGCCCCGGCCAGAGGTTGCCATCGAGCGGGCATCGGGATCGGTCAGCGAGATCTGCTGGTCCGGCCTCTTGCGCCGTTCGGCGTCGAGCTCGCGCAGGTGGCCGATTAATTCTTTCAGCCTTTCGATCTTTTCCTTCAGGCGCGTCGCATGGCGCGCGCCCATGGCGAAAACGCAGCTCTCGCCTGGCTCGTTAAGGGGCTCGCCAATTCCGCCCGTCAACTCTAGGCTGGCGCCACACCCCGCCGTCCATCGGAGCACCCGTCCTTGCAGCTGAAACCCCGTGACATCCTGATGGGTGTGTCCGTGCCGCTGCTGTGGGGCATGGGGATCGTCGTCGCCAAGGCGGCGCTCGAGCACTTTCCGCCGATCCTTCTGATGGCCTTGCGTTTTTCCCTGACCGCCCTGGTCCTGGTCTGGTTCGCCAAGGTGCCGCACGGCCTTTTACGCAAGCTTTTCGTGGCGGCCCTGATCGGCTCGGCAATCCAGTACTCCCTGACCTTCAACGGTCTCAGGGGTCTCGACGCCTCGACCTTCGCCCTGGTCGTGCAGCTGGAAGTGCCCTTCTTGGTGCTGATCGGCGTGCTCTTCCTCAAGGAAAGACCGGGTTGGCGAAAGTGGATCGGCATTGCCGCCGCCTTCCTTGGCATTGGCATCATTTACGGCGAACCGAGCCTGCAGGACGCCTGGTTCTACCTGCTTCTGTCAACCGGCGGCGCCCTGGCCTGGGCGGTCGGCCAGGCCTGTATCCGCCACTGGTGCAAGGGCGTCGACGGCTTCACCCTGATCGCCTGGATCTCGGTCATGGCGGCACCGCAACTCTTTGCCTTTTCCTTCGTCCTGGAAGACAACCATCTGGCCGCCATCCAGTCGGCCGGCTGGGTCGTCTGGGGCGCCGTTGTCTATCTTGGCCTGCTGATGACCGCCCTCGGCTACGGCATATGGTATTCCCTGGTGTCGCGCCACCCGATCAGCCTGGTCGGTCCCTTTTTGCTTCTGTTGCCGGTCTTTTCCATCCTTGGCGGCATGGTGTTCCTGGAAGAAAGCCTTACCGCGCACACCGCCGTCGGCGGCGGCATCGTCATCGCCGGCCTCGCCTTCATTGTCATGCAGGACGATAAGCGCTCCGAGGCTGAGGTCGCGGAAGAAACCTGATTCCCCGCCCCTTTCCCGCGTTTCACACGCGGAACCTGGCACTAACGTCTAGATTTCTACCGGCCGGTATACCCTTTCTTCAAAGTTCAGATCCTAGTGTGGTGCACGGCATTCCCTTCAATTCGCATAGGAAACTGTTATGCCCAGACTCACATCGATTTTGGCCGCTTCGTTAGCGTCCCTCATGCTGGTTTCTTTCAGCCTACCCGCCATGGCGGAAGGCCGCGGCGAGAGCGCATCTTCCGGCGGCAGCCACGGTAGCGCCGACAGTCAGGGCTCGCAGCAGAGCCACGACACATCGTCGCTGTTCGACCCCGAGGACTGCACCAGGGACCTGGTCAGCTGCCAAACATGGCGCAAGGAACTGAGCAAGGCCAACAACCGCACGGACCGGATCATCCGGGCGGCGCAGATGTCCAAACAGGACGCCCTTGTCCGCGACGCAATCGCGCAGTACGCCCGCGACGGCAACGACGAAGCCATTGAAGCCTTGCAGGTGCTCGGCCTTCTCGGCCCCTCATGGACCGTGCCCACGGCGGTGACGTCGGCGCGCAGGGCCTGCTAAACGGTTTGAGCGATATGGGCTCGGAAGCGGCGCAACAGGTGCTGGCCGAAAATGACGCCCCCTGGTTCCGGCCGGTCAACAGATTCTAAAGCGACTCCCGGTCAGAGTGGACCGGATCGAGCTTATCCGTTCGGACTGAGAATCCCGGCATCCGTCGGGCCTGGAGAAGTTTTGTCCACCTGGTTGGATCGCCCGCAGCGAGTCCATCCTGGCGGATCCCGCTGGCCTCCCGATGGCCGGACATGCGCGGCACCGCCGCGGCGCGGTTCGATCGGGGCACGTTGCCACGCAAGACGAGTCTTGCCCGCGGCAGACGCCAAACAGGCGTCAGCACCGCGCCATGGCGCAACAAGATGTAATTGATCGGATTGGCGACTGCCGTCAGGTCAGGACGCGACGCGCGGCCTCGACCGCCGCGGCTTTCGAATGGCCGACGGGATAGATCCACAGGATTCCGGCGACCGCCCGTTCTTCGATCTGTTCCTGGCTCAGACCCTGGGCGGTGCCGTCCTTGAGCGCTTTCATGACGACATGATGCACGTTGGGATCAGACGCCAGAACCTCGGCTTCGGCCGCCAGATAGTGGGCAAGGCTACCAGCCTTGCCGTAGGATTCTTCCTGATCGAGCCCGCTTGGACGTGCAACAATGCTTTCTGCCATGACGCGAAACCTGATACCGCTCAAAAGGGCTCTCAGCCTACCCAAGTATCGTTGCCATTCCGTAAACACGTCCTGATAGTGTTCCCTAGAAATCTCATCGCTCGGATTGCTGGCGGAGAATTTCTCGGGCTTTACCTCCTGGGCCAAAACTGCGATCTACAAATGCAGCCGACCGCCTGGATAACGCGGTAAGGCTTGCAAGCGCGAGAAATGGCCGAGATGAATCTGGACGTTCGCAAACCCTGCCGCTTCGCTTTTCCGCTCGGCGTTGCCGCCGTTATCTGGCTGTCGTTGGCGGGGCCGGACCATATCCCCAATCCGGGAACCTGGGACAAGCTCAACCACACGCTTGCCTATCTCGTCATTGGCACGGCCGGTTTCCTGGGATACCCGACCCGCCGTGGGCTTATTGCCGTCGCCGTCGGCCTATTTCTGCTGGGCGGCGGCCTGGAGTTGATCCAAACCCAGCTGCCCAAACGCTACGGGAGCCTGGCGGATGTCGTGGCCAACACTGTCGGCCTGGGCTTGGCGTTGTTTGGCGCGCGCCTGGCCGAGGTCTGGCTAAAACCCCCGCGCGACAAGGCTTCACCCTAGACCCCTCGCGCCACTGGCACCGTCGTGGCACCGTAGTGGCACCGGTGGAGCCCCCACTATTCTTGCAATTTACCATGCTTTTCCGCCAATTAACCTTGTTCGCCTGATATTATGGCGACTGGATTTCAGGTCCGGTGGCGCCAACTCCCGCTCCGCCAGAACCAGGAAAAAGCACTCAACGGAGGAAGCCAGAAACATGCGCTACCGGGCACGGCTCGTCGACGAATTCAGCGGCCGAGACGAATCGTTCCTGGTCGAACTGTGCGACGGCCCGGGGTGGACGGCGGAGCAAGTCGTCGATGCCATCGACAAGGCCCGCCCACTGGCCGGCAAGGCGGGCTGGTGGCTGCGCTATCGCATTCGCCACTTCGTACCCTTGCCCACGCAACTGCGCCTCGAACTCGAACCCTCGAACCCTATGGCACTCATGGACCTCAGGCGGCTGACGCTGTATGTCGATCTGTTTGGCAAGTCCGACCATGACGCGGCACAACGCTCCGGATCGAAAGACGAAATCCGGGCCTTTCGCCAGCGCGCCGAAGCCGAGGTGGATTGGCTCTCGAGAGCCCTGGCCAGTTTGCGCCGCCAGGAACAGAATCACCTCGCCGCTTGCCGCAGGTTGGCGGAGGCCGCACCGAACCGCCGGGAAACATCACTGCGGAGTTTGGATTGGCTGGCGGCCGAGGTCGCGGTGCTGGAAAAGCGCAAGGAACTGCGGGCCCTGCTCACCGCCTGCCCAAACCAGCGAAGTCGCGGGCGGGCTGTCCGTATGCCTTCTTTTGCGGGGCCGCAAAAGGCGGAGCATCTACGCTTCCCGGACCGGCAAGCGAAGGCCCCGCGACCCGTCGTCGCTTCGCCCTTTGCCCGACGGGACACCACCGTTCGCGGCCGCCGCGAAACCGCCACCGCCCCGTCCAACGCGCCATCTCCCAAGATCCAGTCGCCAGACAGAACGACAGCAGACGGATCGACGTTAGATGGAACCGCAACCGCCGCAATGGCCGAAATGAGAGCCACGCCAGACAGGGCGGCGGCGGATTACACCGGCGCGCGCGGTTACGATGTTTCGATCTGCCGCGCCGACGGGCGTGTGAAGCACGTCACGGCCCGCCTGAACAACCTCGAGTCCGCAGATGCGATCCTGCGCGAACTCGCGGCGCTCGATCCAGGACAGGCGGGCCCATTGGGTGGTGGCAAGACGGGCGAATGCCACGTCACCGCCTTTGAGCGCGACAACACCAGGATTCGCATCAAGGTATCGCCGCCGCCCCGAACAAGGTTTGCGATGGCAGCTAAAGCGGATGGCAATGAGACGCTGATAACGGTCGATCTTTTGCCCTCAATCCGCGACAGCGCCGACCACGCTAACGAGCCGGCAATCGCCGCGGCTGCACGAAGGTGGGCGCCTGCTCCTCCAAATCCCTAAGCCAGCCCATTGACCTGAGTGGGATCCTCGTCGGGACCGATCGGTCCGAAGGATGAGATGCCGACAGCCAGCGTCGCCGTAGCCTCGCCTGTCGTCAGGTCAGCGCCTATTGTGGCTACTCCCGGTGCCGGTCCAAGCGCCTCAGGTAAGGGATCGCCGTCGAATGCCAGCAGGTCGCCGCTCGACAGGGGGGCTGCGGCAGTGCTGGCCGCAACCACCACGCCAAGATCGTTCTCGTACGCCATAACCGTGCCAACGACAAATATCGTGCCACCGCCGGTGCGGGTGATGGAAATGCTGGCTATGTCACCGGCGGTATCAAGGTCGGCCTGGCCAACTGTCGCGGTGAAACTGCCGGATGAACTGCCCTGGCCAGGGATGATCACCTGACCGAGCAGAGCCTCGTTGTGATCGCGCACCTCGGCCGTTACCGACTCGCCCGCACCCAGACGTTTGAGCTCGATCTCGACAAAATCGATCGAAGGCGAGGTAAAGTCGAAGCGTACGGCGTCGCCGCCAAGAATTTCGTCGCGCCAGACGCCTTGCTCGACAACCCCGCCGAGGTCGCTGACACTCAGCGCGTCGCGGTTTGCCAAATAGGACAACGCACCACCGATGGCGGACACCTGGATATCGCCATTGCCGTCGAAGTCGCTCGCCTCGGGATCGAAGTTGAACACCTGTCCCAACCCCGGCGTCACGTTGAGATCGTGCATCGTCAGGGTGAGGGTCTGTTCCAGGGTCGCGTTGACGCCGTCATCGACACTGAGCAAAAGGTCCAAGGTCGCGCTACCGTTTCCCTGATCGACGAATCCCGTGGGCGGAGCTTCGAAATCCAGAGGTGCGGTGAGCAAAAGCTGATCGCCGGAAATCACGAAGGCTCCGGCCGTCGGGTCGTCCACCAGAGCGAAGGAAAAGCTGTTGCTACTGTCGACATCGGTCGCGCCGAGGGTTGCCGAGAAAGCGGTGCCTTCGTCGAATTCCGTCCGCGATGCGATCAAGCCCGTAGGAGCCGTGTCGTTACGATCGAGAAGTGTCAGGGTCAGCCCCTTCACGAATGCCGGATTGGTGCCGTCATTCGCGCTGACTAGAAGGGGCACTTCGGCACTGCCGCTGCCGAGATCGACGAATTGGGGCGGCAAGTTTTCAAAGTCGAGCGGTGCGATCAAAGACAACTGGTCGCCGACGACTTGGAAAGCGCCCGATGGATCGTCGACCAGGGCATAAACGAAGGCGTTGCTGTCGAGATCGCTGGCGCTGAGCGTGGCGGAAAACAGCACGCCCTCGTCAAACGACGCGACCGAGACCTGAATATCGGTTGGACCGCCTTCGTTGCCGAGATCGTTGACCGTCAGGACCACGGACTTGGCCAGGGGTGCATTGACCCCGTCGTCCAAGGTTATGACAAGTTCGACCGTGGCCGCGCTGCCGACCCCGCTGGTGAAGGCGGACGGCAAAGCCTCAAAGTCAAGCGGCGCGATAAGCGACAGCTGATCACCGACAATCTGGAATGCGCCGCTCGGATCGTCGGTCAGCGTGAAACCAAAGCTGTTGACAAAGTCGGCATCGACGGGTGTCAGCGTGGTCGCGAATTCCTGGTTCTCGATGAGATTCGACTGTCCGAGAAAAATATCGCTGGGCACCGTGTCGTTGCGGTCGCCGATGGTGATGACGATGTCTTTGGCGAAGGTAGGGTTGCTGCCGTCGTCGGCAAGGACCCGCAATGTGGTATCGGCGCTACCGTCACCGCGTTCGACGAACCCGGCTGGTAAATCCTCGAAGTCAAGGGGGCCGGCGATCGTGAGCTGGTCGCCGTTTACCGCAAAGAGACCGGTCGGGTCGTCGGCCAGAGCGTAAGTGAAGGTGCCCGCCGCATCGCCATCGACCGCGGACAACTGGGCGGCGAAGCCGTCGTTTTCCAGGAAGCCGTCCTGCGAGACAAGAACATCGCTGGCGCCGGTGTCGTTTTGGTCGACAAGCGTAAGTGTCAGGGTCTCGCTGTGGCTGTTGTCGGTCCAGGCGCTTGCCTCCGGATCGGCACGAACAGCCGCCAAGATATCATCGAATCCGACCTGACCCGGCACGTCGGAAGTCTGCTCGGTTACATACATCATGCGCATGTTCAGGCGGTCGAAGCCCAGGGCGAGCATTTCGGCGGCGGTGAAAGTGCCGTTTTCTATTTCGCGCAAACTGTTCGCTTGCACACTCATATCGACCGGTGCAAGGCCGTCGTCGAGCACGTCGTAGTAGTCGAAGGCCTCGGACGCGCCATAAAGGTCGGGGCTGCCGACGGACAGGCCGTTGGCGACCGCGGTGTCGTATACCTGACGAATGCCGGCATCGCCGACCTGCCCGGGAAGGAAATTGATCGGCTGACTTATCTCGATATTGTCCGCCGCCGCGGAGAGCGTCTGAATGGTCTGCTCGATCTGATCGATATAGGAGGCCGCATCATAATCGCTGGTCGCGACATCAATGTTGATCGCGGTTTCCTGTAGCGCTGTCCACGCCAAAGACCCGTCGTCGTCATAGCGCGAGATCATATCCAGGTACATCGCCCTGGCCTTGTCCATAACCTCGGAGTCCCAACGCCGCGTCCTGAATTCGGTGCCGCCATCGCGGTCCGGCTCCAAACCGCCCTGACCTGGCAGACCGCCATAGGTCTCGTGATCGTTGATGATGTACTCCGGAGGACCTGCGGTAAGGGCATCCTCGGCCAAAGTGCTGAAATTCTGCAGCCGTACGATCAAGCCGACTTTTTTGCCGATCGCCTGCGCCCGTTCGATCCCGGCATCGACGATGCTCCAATCGTAGATCCCCTGGCCGGGTTCAACCGCGTACCAGGGAACGCGCAGGATTATGCCCTTCACAAGCGGGTCATCGGCCAACTCGAACAAGCGGTCCGGCCAGTTGCCATCACTGCGCGTGAAGGCGAGCACCCAAACGCCCTGGAGATCATTGGTCTCGACAGCGAGATCGATGCTCGCGGTGCCGTCGCCGTTATTCGTAAAGCCGGCCGGCAAGGCTTCGAAGTCGAGCGGTTGGCTCAGCGAAAGCTGGTCGCCGTGGATCTGGAACATGCCGCTGGGATCGTCGAGCAACGTGAACTGAGTCGAACTGACAGCTTGCGAGTCGGGATCGTCGAACGTCAGGGTCGCGCTGAAGGGACTGTTCTCGCTGAAGCTGCTTGCCGACAGCGCGATATCGCTGGCAACGCTGTCGTTCTTGTCGACAAGCGTGAAAGAGAGTGTCTGCGCGGCCGACTCGTTCGACCCATCGTTCGCCGTTACCGACACGTCAATTCGCGCGGTGCCATCGCCTTGGTCGATTGCGCCGGTCGGCAAGGCCTCGAAATCCAAGGGAGCCGCCAGGGACAATTGGTCACCGATGATCTGAAAAGCGTCGCCGGGATTGGATTGCAGGCTGTAGGTGAAGCTGTTCAGGATTGGAGAATCGGCATCTTCGGCACTGAGGGTCGTCGTAAAGAGAACTCCCTCGAAGAAGCTGACGGCAGCCGCCTGTATCGCGATGGGGGCGTTATCGTTCAGATCGCGCAGCGTAAAAACGATGCTCTCGGCAAGCGGCACATTTTCTCCGTCACTGACCGAAATGCCCAGGCTAACGCTGGCAGTGCCGTCTTGCTGATTGACAAAACCCGGCGGCAGGCTCTCAAAATCCAGTGGCTGGATGAGTGACAGCTGATCACCGAGCACCTGGAAGGCGCCGCCCGTGGGATCGTTGATCAGGCTGTAGTGCAGCCCCCCGCTGTCAGGATCCGTGGCCGACAGTGTGGCGGCGAATAGACCGGCTTCATCAAAGGCAGTACTTGAGACTTGCAGGTCGCTTGGGCCGGCGAGGCCGCCGGCCGCCGCCGCCGTCGAGACGGAATGCAGTAAGAAATCGGCGCTGGCAAACTTCGGCGCCAATACGACGCTGGCAATCGCCGTGTCACCGCTCGGCGGCGCGGTTAGATCGGCGGCACTCAGCTGAAAGGCCTGTGGCGCGCGTCCGGCGGCACCCGACCCTTGCCCCAGCAACACGCCGCTGCCGAGTTCCTCACCGGCTGCGTTGAATGCAACCCACACTGCCTTCTTCCAGCCGACGAACTCGGTGAGTTCAAAATCAATCTTGGTCACCGAGGATGACGCAAAGACGATCTGTAACATCTCGCCGCCGCCGACCTGCCATCCGGCGTTTCCATCACCGACACCCGGGACGGCCGCCACGCCGACGCCGGAGAATTGCGCGTCGGTGTCGAAGGTAAGCAAGCCGCCAAGCGGAACCAAGGTGATGCCGTTCGACGACCAACTGGTTCCAGCCGCAGGGAAATTCGCGATATCCATGGCGAAATCATCGCCAACCACCGTGCCCGGCGTTTCGTTGAGGTCGTTGACCGTGAGCGTCAGGGCCTGCGCGAAGGGCGCGTTGGCGCCGTCATCCACGGTGATCTCGATCTGCGTGGTCGCAGTAGCATTGCCCTGGTCAACAAAGGCGGATGGCAGTGCTTCGAAATCCAGAGGCGCCAGAAGTGAAAGCTGATTGCCGATGATCTGAAACGCGCCACTGGGATCGCTGCTCAAAGTGTAGGTGAAGCTGTTGGCAGCCGACGAATCGGCATCGGTGGCGCTGAGGTTGGCGGAATAAAACTGGTTTTCGCCGAAGCTGGCAGCCGAGATCTGCACCGCACTTGGCGCGACGTCATTGAGGTCGCGAAGGGTGACCGTCAGGTTCTTTTCGAAGGCCGGGTTCTCGCCATCGTTCGCGGCCAGGCGCACGACGATTGTTGCCGTTCCGTTGCCGTGATCGACGAAGCCGGGCGGCAGGTTCTCAAAATCCAGAGGCGCCGTCAGCGACAGCTGGTCGCCGACAACTTGAAAAGCGGCACTGGGATCATTGACCAAAGCATAGGAAATAGAACCGGCTGGAGTATCCGGATCGCTTGCGGTCAAGGTCGCCGAATAACCGACGTTTTCGTCGAAACTCACCTCGGAAATCTGAATATCAGTGGGTGACAGACTGCCACTGCCGCCCGTGGCGCTTTCCATCGCGCTAATCTCGCCGATTACGAACGCTGAGCCGCTGCCACGACTGAGCGTAATACTGGCGATTGCCCCACTGCTGTCGAGATCGGCTTGGCCGATCGTTGCCGTGAAGCTGCCGTTCGCGCCGCTGCCTTGGCCGCTGATGGTCACCAGACCGAGAAGAGTTCCGCCGCTGTCATGCACCTCCGCGAGTGCAGTCTCGCCCGCGCCAAGGCGCTTGAGTTCAACCTCGACCATCTCTATGGCGGGAGAGGCAAAGTCGATCTTCAGATTATCTCCCCGGCCGATCTCTTCGCGCCAGGTGCCGTTTTCGACGATCCCACCGCTATCGGTGACGCTGACAGCATCGCGGTTGACAAGGTAGGACAACAGGCCGCCTGTCGCCGAAAGCTGGATCTGGTCATCACCGTTGAAATCGTCGGCTGAAGGATCGAAGCGGTACATCTGCGCCACTACGGCCGCCTCCGCGGCACATCGGCACGGCACCAGGCAGGCAGAAGAGGCACAGGGACCGCTCCCGCCCCGGCCGCTTTCAAGCTGGCCGCGGCACAACTCAACATGCTTCGCAAATCACCTACAACCATTCCACGGTCCCAAAATACGCCCTTGACCCAAGCACGCCCAAGGCGGCCGGCCAATCGGATTTACAGCAAGGAGCCCCGACAAGAACGAAACGCATCTCACATCGCGAGAACGGACAGTTGCTTTGCCCTTTTTGTCGCGATCACGGTGGCCGAATAACTGCAATCCG